>JBJFEZ010000032.1:0-43641 GCA_051891195.1 Clostridia bacterium | reverse complement strand
TGATATTATTACATATGTTTCTTATTTTTTCAAGTGTTTAGATATCATAATTTATCGCAAGTTTCGACAATTTTTGATTTTAGCAAAAAGCTGATAATCTTAACAAACGGCTTAATCGTAACTGATTAAGCCGTTTTGGTTTTTATTTTGCTTTTTGAGCTACTTTTACTATTTCTGTAAAAGCTTTTGGGTCAGATACTGCAAGTTCTGCTAACATTTTTCTATTAACAACAATATTTGCTTTTTTCATTCCAGCTACTAATTTGCTGTATGTTGTTCCATTCATTCTAGCTGCAGCATTAATTCTTGCTATCCATAATTTTCTAAAATTACTCTTTTTATCTTTTCTTCCTACATATGCATATTTGCCAGATTTCATAACAGCTTGTTTAGCCATTCTAAATCTGTAGTGTTTTGCACCATAATATCCTTTTGCTCTTTTTAATATTTTTTTATGTTTTTTACGAGTAATCATTGCTGTTTTTACTCTTGCCATTTTAATTCCTCCTCTACTATTTTTTGTTATTTGACGGGGACACACCTTTACCTATAATTATTTCTTTAAGAACAAGATATTTCCTTCGCCAAGTTTAATTAGTGTTTATTAGTTGCCATATGGTAGCATTCTCTTAATTCCTGCTTCACATGTTTTGTCTGCATAAGCATCTTGTACTTTTCCTCTAGTTTTTGCTCTGCTTGTTTTGTTTGCTAAAAGATGTCTTTTATTAGATTTTGTTCTTTTAACTTTTCCAGTAGCTGTATAAGAATATCTCTTTTTAGCAGCTTTATTTGTTTTTAATTTTGGCATAGTTTATTCCTCCTTTAATTTAATTGCTTTTATATATTACTTATCAGCTTTTTTAGCTAATATAATAAACATATTTTTACCTTCTAAAATAGGCTTTTTTTCTGGAACAGAAATGTCTGATAATTCGTCTATAAATTTTTGAAGAACTTCTTCTCCTAATTTTATATAGTTCATTTCTCTTCCTCTAAATTTTAATGTAATTTTTACTTTGTTTCCATCTTCTAAAAATTTTCTGGTATTTTTTGCCTTAAATTCAAAGTCGTGTTGTTCAATGTTTGGAGTAATACGAATTTCTTTTAATTCAAATGTTTTTTGTTTTTTACGAGCTTCTTTTTCTCTTTTAGATTGTTCAAATTTGTACTTGCCATAGTTCATTATTTTACAGACTGGCATTTCTGGGTTTGGTGAAACCATAACCAAGTCTAATTTTTTGTCATATGCTAGTTCTAAAGCTTCATTTAAACTTACTAAACCTTTTTTTTCTCCATTTTCATCAATTAATTGTACTTTGCTAGCTCTAATTTGCTCATTGATTGGTAAATCTTGTTTTATAATAAAACACCTCCATAAGATTAAATCCATAAAAAAAAGATTGATTTTACATCAATCCATACACATAAATACTCTAATTAAATTTTTTATTTAAATAAGTAATTTATTACCTTTTTGCCTTTTAGCTTAAGGTGAGCACGGATTGCTTCTTTTTTTTACGTTTATTAGTATAACATATATTTTCTTTATTTGTCAACTATTTTTTAGAATTTACTTGACTTTTTTTATTTGTTGTATTAAAATATTAGAGTATGTTTACGGATGTAATTATTTTTAAAGCTTCTCCCCGGTAGCTAAAAAAGTAATTTCATATAGATTAATGATTTTGAAAAATGAAATGGAGGATATGATTTACCATGAATAATACAACATATAGTGTTAAAAAAAGTGAAATTGAAAGCAAATGGTACATTATTGATGCAGCTAACAAACCTTTAGGTAGAGTTGCTACAGAAGCTGCTAAATTATTAAGAGGAAAACATAAACCAACTTATACTACTCATATGGATGTTGGTGATCACGTAATTATTATTAACTGTGCTAACGTAGTTTTAACAGGAAAAAAATTAGATCAAAAAGTTTACAGAAGCCATTCAGGATATATTGGTGGAATGAAAGAAATTACTGCTAGAGATTTATTAGCAAAAAGTCCTGAAAAAATGATGACTCACGCTGTAGTGGGTATGCTTCCACACACAAGACTTGGTAGACAAATGGCTAAAAAATTAAGAGTATATGCTGGTAGCGAGCACGAAAATATAGCTCAAAAACCTGAAGTTTGGGAGGTAAAATAAAATGGCTAAAAAATCTGATAAAATAGTATATTTAGGAACAGGAAGAAGAAAAAAATCAATTGCTAGAGTTAGATTAATTGAAGGTAAAGGTGCTATTTCTATTAATGGTAAAACTTTAGATGAATACTTTGGTACAGAAGTATTAAAAGTTATAGTTAAACAACCACTTGTAGCTACTAACACTTTAGATAAATATGATGTTATTTGTAAAGTAACAGGTGGCGGATTTACAGGTCAAGCAGGAGCTGTTCGTCACGGTATTGCTAGAGCATTAAATTCAGCTAATAGTGAATTTAGACCAGCTTTAAAATCTGCAGGTTTCTTAACAAGAGATCCTCGTATGAAAGAAAGAAAAAAATACGGTCTTAAAAAAGCTAGAAAAGCTCCACAATTCTCTAAGAGATAATTTTATAAAAACCTCGGACTTTTTGTTCCGAGGTTTTTTGTTCTTTTATTGAATTATATCAATAGCGTTGTCTCTTGACATTCCTTCTAAATTGTAGTAACTGCTTGGTATTTCTCCTACAATTACACCTTCTGCTAAAAGTAGTTGGTTTACTATTTGTTCTTCTATAGTTTCAAATGGTGTTAAAATAATTACATTACATTTTATTTCTAAGTAAATTCTATGCAAAGTTTGATTTATTCCACTTGATATAAATTCTGACTTTAAGTCTGTTTCTAAATCACCTGCTATTTTCATTTTTATATTTACATTAGGTCCTCTTCCTGCAAAAAGGTTACTTCCTAAAAAGCTACCTAATGGAATTTTAAAACTGCTATTCTCCTCCTTTTCTAGTTCTTCTTGTATATAAACTGGTATATCTGATATTATTTTATTTACAACAAAAATATTAGTTCCTACCATTTTTATATTCCCCTGTTCATCTTTTGTAATACTTAAAATGTCATTATATTCATACTTTGACATTACCTCGGTAGCTTTAGTGTTAGATACTTTGGTTGCTATTGATTTAGCCATAGATTTGCAATTTTTTTCTATAATAGGCTCTATTGCAGTAAAGCTAAAATATGCAAAGCTAATGGCTATAGTTAATATTAAAACTATTTTTATTATCTTCTTAGTGTTGTTTTGCTTTTTAGGGCTAAGATTTTTGTTTATTATTATTTTAGGCAGTCTAAAAGAATGTCTAGAATAAATTTTATCATCCATTGTATCTAGGAATAAATAGTTGCCTTCCTACCTGAAGAATATCTGGATTTTCTATTCCATTTACCCTACTAATATCTTCTACTGTACTTCCAAATTTTTTTGCAATATTCCACAATGTATCTCCTGGCTTCACAAAATATATAATCATACTATATTTGCAAGCACTTCTATTTTGTACTTCTGGATTAACCTCATCAATAATTGAAATATTACTATTTTTTCCACTTATTGCCGTAAAATTCAAATCAATTTTTATTTCAATGCTTTCATCTGGCATTACTACAAAGTTTTGCATATTAATTTCAATAACAGTGTCTATATTACTGTCATTTTCAATTCCTTCAAAATCCATAGAAAAATTAAATGGTAGGCTTATTTCTTTAGTATCTATTCCATTATTATTTGAAGCAAATATAAAATTTAAGTTTACATCTCCATTGTACATTATTCTGTCTTTTAAAATTGTTTGTTCTTGAATAACCGGCATTACTTCAACATCATAAATTTTTCTATTTCCTATTTCAGGTATAATTTGTTTTTCTCTTATACTACAAATCTGTTGTTTTGTTTCTTTTCTTTGCATTACTTTTACATTTTTTTGTGTAAAATTCAAATCTAATGTTGGACTGTATAAGTCTTGTATTATTTGAAGATTTCTGTTTTCATACGCTTCACAGTATACTTCTATTTCCGCTTCAACATAAATAGAATGTTCTTCTACGTTGTTAGGTTTTATAATTATGTTTTTCATTTCATATTTAACGTCACAGTTATGTTCTTCACTAATGTTAGGCAAATCTATAAAACCTACTATAGGAATTGTAGCCTCCTTCATATTTATACGGTTATCATCTGTTAAATAAATAAGTTTAACTTGTAAGTCTGATTTTATTAATACTTTATTGTAGCTTATTTTTGTTTCACGATTAATAATTCTTAGGTCTGTTTTCATTATTTCTACAAGATTATCAGCTTGGTCAATATCTAGAGTATCTTTTGCATATACCTTAGTACTGCCTGTTCCTACTAAAGAATTAATTTCAAAATCACGGTTTAAAAATTGAACATCTGGTAAATTATTAATTTCTTTAACATATTCTACAGTTTCGTTTGAAGATACCTTGCTGTCTATTTCTAGAATAGCTTTCATACTTATTTTTCTTCCATTTAATACTCTACATTCTAACCCTTTTAAATGTATGTTTATGTCTAAACTCATATTGCTTTTTGCTTTTTCCATATCAATTATTTGTGTAAAGTCTAAGTTTGTATTTAAACTTCTTACTTGATTTTCTTGTGTGTCAGCTAAATACATAATATATGTATTTACCGAACCATCTAATCTAATTTTCCCATCTAAAATTTCTTTTTTATAGATACATACCACACCACTATTACTAATAACATTTAATATATCTGGTTTACTATCTGGTACAATACAGTCATCTTCCACCATAAATGTATTTGTTTTTTGCTCTATAATTTGATTTAAAATTAAATTATCCTTTGCTGTTTCAATAGCCATTTCAAATCCCTCCTATTTAGTTTTATTAATATATATTGACAAGTATAAAAAAAAATTCCTAAAATTAGGAATTTTCTTTTATTTAAGCTAAGTTTTTTTGTTTTTCTGGTGCTGGTGGAATTAATGGGCTATATCCTGTTCCATCAAATACGTCTACCTCAACTGTTCTAGTTAAAATATCTGTATAACTATAAGTTACATTTCTTTTCTCTTCCTCATATTTAATAACAAAAATATTTGGATAAGCTTTTTCTATTGTAGCTTCTTTTTCAAAAGTTTTGCATCTTCCAAGCGAACCTTTGACAATTATCTTTTGTCCTACTTTTTCATTAATGTCTATTTTTAAATTAGTAATATCATTTGGACAAATCATATCATCACCTACTTCTTTAAGATGATTGAATTTTATCATTTATATCTAAAATTGTCAAAAAAGATTTGTTCGCGTCGAAGCATTGATTTTATTGATTTAAATGGCTTTTTGTTTTGTGTTTTGTGCTATATTACATTTTTATTACATTTATGTTACAATTTTGTTACAGTACGTTTTAAATTCACTTTTTACTTCTATTTATATGGTTAATATTTTCTTTTTTCCTTGACCACCTATTCCACTTACCCCTCTTTGCCCATCTCTTAGCTCATCTTCAAAATCTTTTATAGTAACAAATTTATTTTCACTAGTAATAGCCACATTTTCTGCTACAATTAAAGGATCCATAAAATCTATTAAAATTCTTGCAGGTGATGATGCAAAGTTTGCTCCTGCCATCATTATAGCTTCATAATAACTCTGGCACGCACCTGCAAATATTACAAGGTCTTTTTTTTCAGTTTGTTTTCTAGCTTCTTCTACTGCTTTTATAAAATAGCGTGAGTTTCTGTAATTATACACATCATTAAATTTTGCTCCTTTTTTTATCATTCCGTCATGTCCTGTTATAACTAATATTTCTGGTTTATACTTTTTTACCAATATTCCCACCATATTAGGTTGCTCTCTTTCAGGAATATTTTTTACTATAGTATTTAGCCCAATTTTTTTATAATATTTGTTTGATTTTTCACTATACTTTTTATCCCCATCTATATGCAAAATTCTTCCTGTGTGTATAATAGTTTTTTCTCGTACATATGGATTTTCTTTTAAAATTTTTCCATATTTTTTAATTCTTTTCTCAACTTTTTCTTCTAATGTTCTTAAATGTTGTTCTACTATTTTAGTTTCTATTAATTCCAAATCTTCTAATGGACTATCAGCTTGAATACGTACAGTAAGTCCTTTTAGCACTGCAAAACTTCCATTTTGCTTTGTTTCAATTATTCTTTCTACAATAAATATAATATCTTTTCCATAGGATAATCTTCCTACTATATCTCCTTTTTTTATTTTTCTCATATCATACATCCCTTCTACAAACAATAGTGGGTTATGATATTTTATGTTGTTTTTTGTAAAATTGTGAAATATTAAATTTACATTTAACCTAAAAAAGAAAAGAGAACTGTCCTCTTTTCTTTTTTATCTTCTACATTGCTTTTTTATTGTTGTGGCTATATTTTAGTTTTGTTGCCATCCCTCCTCTTATGTGTCTTTCAGCTTTATTCTCATCTAATATTTCTCTTACTTCATGCGCTAAAATAGGATTTATCTTAAGTAGTCTTTCACTAACATCTTTGTGTACTGATGTTACTTTCCGTAACGGTATCTTTGATGTCATTAAAATTAGTTATAACAGCAGGTGTAGAACCTATTTCATTAAGTAATTTTAATCTTACCTCTACATTTGAATCTGAATCTACTTCAATAACATCTATTATTGTTTTTAGCATTGCATTTGTAATATTTTTATTATTTAATATATCATCTACTGTCTTTATTGTTTTTGTTAATTCTTTTTCTAGCACATCCTTTTCTTTTATTTCAGAAGTGATTAGTTTTAACTCTCGCTCGTACCTTGCAATATCTTCATTTAATGGATCTGTATAATTTTTTAATTCTTTAATATTAATAACTTCATTTTGATACATTTCCATGTATTTTTGTTTTCTACTTGTTACTTTTTCTATATCTTTTAATAAGCTTTCCTCACTTCTTTCGTTATTCTCTCTTAACTTTGTAACCTTTTCAAATTCTTTTTCAACTGCTTTCATGAAATTCTTTTTATTCTTTATAATACTTTTTAAGTATATTTTTATTGCATCTAAAAGTTCTTGCTCATCTATTACGGTTGTATTAGGGCAATGATTTTTTCCCATTGAGTTTCTTCCACTACATACCCATCTAATGTATTCTTTTCCATTTTCAGAGTACTTTCTTTTCATTCTTCTAAATGAATAGCCACAATGTTTACAATAGATTAGTGTACTAAATACATATTCTGTTTTTTCCCTCT
The DNA here is from genome assembly GCA_051891195.1 of Clostridia bacterium. Taxonomy (GTDB): domain Bacteria; phylum Bacillota; class Clostridia; order TANB77; family CAG-508; genus CAG-273. The sequence goes on along the minus strand of JBJFEZ010000032.1, from coordinate 36,392 downwards.
TATTGTTTAGTTTAAATTCATTAGACCTTTGTGCTAATATTTCTTGCGCTTTATTAAATAGTTCATCTGATATTATTCTCATTTCAGGTCGTTCAACAACTATCCATTCATCTTCTGGTATATCTTTTCTTGTACCTGTTATAAAGTCAGTAACTTCACTCTTTTTATTTGTTACTCTACCTGTATAAATAGGATTTTTAAGCATTCTAACAATTCCATTTTGTACCCATTTTGCTTTATCTCTTTTTGTTCTTATGCCTCTATCGTTCAAATCCCATGCAATTTTTGTTGTTCCCCAACCTTTATACACATAGCTTTCAAATATTTCTTTTACAAGTTTTGCTTCTTCTTCATTTATTTTTAAAATATATCTTTCATTTGGCATTTTATCATAACCAAAAACAATATTAGGTACTCTTCCTTTTTGCGCTGTAATATCTTTTCCAAATTTTACTCTTTTAGACATATTTGCACTTTCTTGTTGTGCCATTGCTCCTAAAATAGTAAGTATAAACTCAGAGCCACCTTCCATTACTTCGCCATTATTTAAGAAATCAACCCCAACATTATATGATTTTAGTTCTCTTACACTTTGTAGTAAATCAACTGTATTTCTAGCAAAACGACTTACATCTTTTACAACTACTTTATCAAATTTTTTTGCTTTAGCATCTAACATCATTTTTTGGAATTGTTTTCTATTTTTGGTTTGCTTTCCTGATATTCCTTCATCTGCGTATAGCTTGTACAATTCATAACCATTCTTTTTAACAAATTCATTAAAAAACTCAATCTGTTTTTCAAAAGACTCCACTTGCGATTCCTTTTCAGTTGATACTCTTGCATATGCTGCGATTTTCATATAACCTTTCCTCTTTTCTGTTTCATTTATTTCGTTCTGTTACATTTTAGCATATTGCTTTTATTTTTTCAAGATATAAAAAGAAAAAACTACTCTTAATTTCTAAGAATAGTTTTAATATTTACTTGTGTGTTTTCTTGTGCGTTTTCTTATGCGTTTTTACCTTCCAATAATATCTTTTTCATTTCAATTATATTGTAAAATGGAATATTAGTTCCACTCTCTGCTAATCTAATAACTCTAAATGCAGTTCTAATAATTTCTTGTTGTACAACTACAGGAATTTCGACATCTTTATTTGAATTAGTATATTTTTCTTCTATGTATTTCTCTGTTGTAGGAAAAATATTTTGTATTAGAAAAACAGCTTTTTTACCCAATACATTTCCAAAAACAAAGTTATATACTGGTCTATTTCCAACTTTTGTTTTCTTGTTTTCATATATTTTTTTGTATTTATCATATTTAGTTGATATAGGAACAAACCATACTATATCTTTATCCTTTCTATCTCTAAAACAAAAATAACATGGTCTTTTATTTCCACTTTCTTTATTTTCCATTAATTTATATTCTTTAAAAATATCAAAAAATTCATCTTTAATAAAATAAAATTTTCCGTCTTCTATTACCATTTTTACTCCTTTTATGAAAATATGGGATCTAAGTTTTTTAGACCCCACATTTTACTATAATTAACATTTTTTCACCTGCGCACTTATATCTCGCAAGCAGGGTTGCGGTTCACATTTTTTCACCTATCCATTTATTCGACGCAAATAGGGTTGCGACTCACATTTTTAATTATAGCAGATATTAAATATCTACTACTATTATATTCATTATACTCTTTTTTATTTATAAAAGTCAAGTCTTTTTAAGCATTTCATATAAATTTATACTCCAATTTTTATACCTTGAGAATCTTGAAAAGAATTTGAACTATAATCAAATGTTATTTTTTCGTTCTTCTCTGCTAAATTATACGCCAATACTCCTGCCATAGCTTGTACAATTTCTTCTTCTGTGTTTGGATTAATAAATGTAATATTCAAACTCTTTTTCAAAATTCTCACCTTCTTTCTTTTCAATACTATTATAAAATCTCTTAAAATATTACTAAAATTTAAATCACATTCAAACTGCATTATTTGTACTTTTTATACTGCTCGGATTAACAACATTTCTAACAACTCTTGGCACATCGTTAGTTACTTTAAATCCTTTTTTCAAAACTAAGTGACTAGATTTTTTCGCATATCCAAATATTGATCTATTCCATTTTGCAAAGTCAATATCAGATATATCTTTCTTTGTTGATAACATTTTGTTATCTTTATCTATGGTTGCAAGTAATTTATAATATTCTTCTCTATTTTCTTTTTCCTTTGCATTTCTAACATAAGTCTTATAATATTTTTTGTTATAAGCTTTTTTCTTTTCTAAAGATTGTTTCTTCTTATATTTTTTCTCATTTTTATATCTTTTATCTTTTGTTACAATTTTAGATACATATTGAGGTGTTTTACCAATAATTGGTGCAATCTCTGATGGTCTTTTGTGTTCCTCATAATATAATCTGATTATTTCTTGTTTTACTTCATTTGCCTTCATTTTATCCCTCCTCTCTTGGTTTCATTTTCTACTTGCAATTTTAGAATACAATTATAGCTATGTTATTTTATACTATTTATTTTATTTTTTTCTAACATTAGTTTATCATGAATATTTGACACTGTCAATAGTTTATGATAAAATATTTATAATAAAATAACATTTATCTTAAAATGTAGTTAGGAGTAGGTTTATGGATAACTTATTTAATATGTTAGATACTAACAGTAATAAATTTTATTTTGATGAAAGCAATAAGAAGAAGATAATTGTTTATCATGTATATAAAAAATATCAAGATACATATTCTTCTCATATTAAAAAAAGTGATTTTAATATTGGAGAGCAACTTTGTGACTTTATTAATACTGACTTTGAAAATCCTGATAGCTTTAAGGCTTTAATAAAGAAATATGGAATAAACTTTTTTTTGAACTTAACAGATATTAAATATTCTGATTTCCCTGTGCCTGCTGATGAATATATAAAATCGTTAGATGAATTAATTAATAATCATAAATATGTATTTAGTTTGTTTAGGCAAGATTTAATACTTGATGTTGAATATATATTTAATATGAATAATCTCGAAGAAACAAAAGACTTAACTCCTCTACAAAGATTTCAAGTTATGACTAATAGTGATGTTAGTAATAAATCACTAGATAAGATTGATAATAATAAAATTAAAATCAACTTATCAGCATTTGAAATATTAAGGGATTATTCTGACTTTCCTATGAGACAAGATGAAACTCAAAGAATAGTTAGCAAAGCAAATGTTAATTCTTCATATTTTGTTGAATGCACTGATATTATTCAAACTCTACTTATTGAACTTTTAGAAATAGCCAAACTTAATATTGAAATAAAAAGATGTAGAAATTGTGGCAAATTCTTTGTACCAGATAATAGATCTGATGAAATTTATTGCAGTAACATTTATGAGAACGGCAAAACCTGTAAAGAAATAGGACATTTTAAAGTACAACAAAAAATGATACAAGAAAATGATGGTTTAAGAATTTATAGAAATGTTTATCAAAAACTATTGTTAAGGACTAGAAGAAATCCAAGTAATACCAAGTATGCAAGAGATTTTGAATTTTTCAAAGATGATAATAATAAATGGAGAGAAAATATTAGTAAAGGCAAAAGTACTGAAAAAGAATATATAGAATGGCTAAAAAAACAATAAAGGTAGATTTTACTCTACCTTTTGTTTTGATTATTTCTAGTTTTTAAGATATGAATATTATTTAGATATTGTATTTTAATCTTCTTTTATTTCCTCTATACTTATATTAGGTAAATTTTCTTTATTCTCCTTTACATATTGCGCAGTTCCTTTAGTATATCCTAATTGAGCATTAGGACATTTGCTTCCTATAGCCAATAGTAATTTATCAACTTTTTCCTCCTCATCTTTTGAATAAGTGAAAGGAAATTCAAAATTATATTTATCTGTAAGAACAACAGAATAACTAACTATTGCAAAATTCTTCTTTTTTACTAATTTATGAACTCTTAATACATCATTACAAGCAACTATTCTTTCATAATCATTTGGATCTGCTATATAATTTTTAGCGATAATTACCTCTCCATCATTATATTCAATTGTATTATTAATTTCCTCTATGATTTTTTCTAAATTTCTGTATGAACCATATTTTTGAAAGACATTACTTTTTAAAGGATTAATTGCAACTATTAGACATTTTATACAAAGCCAATCAATCGGAATTGCTAACACTCCCATAATTATTACCATAAACCAGTCAGTATCATTGCTAACAAAACTCATTATAACAAATATATTTGGAAAAAGTGCAAAAAGCAAAAATAATATAAATCCTTTAATGTTAGTATTTCTTATATTTTTTATAATTTCTTGATTCATTTTATCCCCCTTAATAGTATTTTCTTTTACATATAATGTGTTATCTTATTAATATTTATTTCCATGCTCTATATCCTAAATCTATTGCCTGTTCTAAATTATATGCCCAATATGTAAATGATTTTCCCTGTGTTACCTGTGCCATTTGGTCATAAGTATAATAATATCTTCCATATCCATCTAAAACAAATACGACATTTTCATCAAAAAATTTGATTTTTCTTGAATTTTTTGAATCTGTTAATTTTAATGAAGCATTTTCTGAAGATAGTTTATTTTTTTCCTCCCTTAAAGTAGAAACTTGTTTTTTTAGATTTGAAATTTCTTCATTTAGTTCAGATGTATTATCACTAATTTTTAAATAAATCGCAATTCCACTTACAATTATAAGAACTATTATTAAAACAATTAATGCAATTTTAAATTTTTTATTTATGTCACTATTAATATTATTATTTTTTTGTTTTTCATTATTTTTGCTTACTCTTTTTTCTTCTTTCTTAATTTCATTTTTATTGTTATCTGGCTTTTCAATTAATTTTCCTCCACAAAAAATACAAAAATTTCCTTCTACATTATTGTTTTCTTTGTTACAAACAGAACATACCTTCATATCTAAAACTCCTATTTTAATTTATTTCCACAAAAGTTGCAAAAAGCCCATTCATTATCTATTATTTTTCCACATTTAGTACAATATTTCTTGTTTTCTGTCTCTTTATTATCTATGTTTTCCTTTATCTCACTATTTTTTTCATTTTCAATATTATTAATTACATTCTTAAGTTCTTCATCATCTTCTTCATTAATGTTTTTTGCCTTTTCTTCTTTTTTTTCAAAGAAATCTTTTCTCTTTTTAAAATATATATAGTTAGGATATATCCAAATTCCACATATAATTCCATAAGAAATTAGTCCTGTAATAACTGCCTGTGTAATATCATTTGTAACATTATTAGAAAACATATTGTTAAATGTGGTTACAAATGTATTCCAAGCTGGATATAAAAACAAATATGTTACAAATACATTAAATGCTTGTTTTGTCTTTGATAAAAACATTCCATAAGTTACACATAGCAAAATTGTAATTGCTATATTTACTATTACTATTGTCCATCCCCAAAAGTTTAGGATTGAAAAATCTACTCCACTATATTGAGTTAATGAGCCTAATGAGATTAATATTCCAATTGGGAATATACCATATTGCCACCATTTCCACCAATTCATTGGTAATTCTTTGGTTTCTTCATTATTCATAACATTTCCTCCTTATTTTAATTTGTTGCCACAATTATTGCAAAAATCCCAATCTTCTTCTATTTCTCCACCACATTTTGTACAAAACTTTTTGCTTTCTTCCTTATCTTTTGAATCGTTTTCTGTGATCATATCGTTATTATTATTTTTGCTATCTTTCTCTTTATCATTTTCCGCTATTTCTATAGATTTGTTTATTTCTTCTTTTTTCTCTGGCTCATTTTGTTCATCTTCTTTTAACCTATCGCTTCCTTGTTTAATTTTATTTCTTTTATTTTTATCTGAAATTACTTTTATGCCCCCACAAATCAAAGCAACTATTCCAACAGCAATCATCTTGCTTAACAATTTATCTGAAAAGATTGATGATTGTTCTGGATTTTTGTAATTAGATATTGTAAATGAATTTATAATATTTCTTACTTCAGAAGATTGTAAGTCACTTTTTTCTCCAACACTGGCAGTTAATGTGTATACATTATTATTTGATATAAAAGAATACTGCTCTGCATAATATTTATAATCTCCAGCTGAATAACTTGCAATTATATGATAGCACTTATAATTATTTTTGGTTGCTGTAGTTATTTCTTTCTTATCTATTGATTCACATTTAAAAGATTTAACATACTCATCAATTTCACTATCTGATAGGTATTCTCCATATCTTTCTTTGATTGTTTTTTTCATTTCTTTTCTTACATTATCAATCTCCGAATTTATATTATTGGTTAATTTATTCAATCCATCTTCTGTGAAAGCATTAGAACTGCTACCTGTAAATGGTACAACTTGTACATTTACATTGTTTCCATTCTCTTTAGTAAATGAACCTTCTGTAGCCTTTCTATATGTAGAAGGTATGTCTATTGAATATTTGCTCGTTGAATAAGCATTTACATTTCCTACTAAGCTAAAGATAAAAATAAATAACAAAAAACCACAAAAAATCTTTTTCATAACATTTCTCCTTTTCATTTCCAAATAAATTATATCAATTATTCTAAAAAATAACAATATTTTACAAAATATATCTTTTATATTATCATAAATTTTCTAACTAACTTTTGCATACATTTGTTACATACATATTTATTATTTTGCTCTATTAAATCTTTTGTACTAGAACAAAAAATACATTTTTTGCTATCTTTTATTAAACTTATTACATCATTTTCAACATAAATATCAAGTTTATCATTAGTCTTTATATCAAATTTATTTCTTATTTCCTTTGGAATAACTATTCTTCCTAATTCATCAACTTTCCTACTCATTCCTATATCTTTCTTCATTATACTACTCCTATCATATTTTTATTGTTTTAGCAGTCTTACTGCTAAATTATACCATAATAAATATTATAAAATCAATACATAATAAAATTATTGAGGGTAGATTATGAAGAAATTTGAAGGAAATAGTAATGCTTATGGCAAAATAATTGAAAAATACAGAAAAAATAAAAATATGTCTAGAGCTGATGTTTCAAGAGAGTTAGATTTAATAGATATTCCTATTAATCCAGATGAATTATATAGAATTGAAAAACAAATTATGGTTTTAAAAGATTATGAACTAATTGCAATTTGTATGATTTTAGGAATTGACTATAATGATTTAATTAAAATTATTAAAAAGAAAAAATAATGTAGATAGAGCCACTTGCACGTAGCCCTATCTTATTTTTTTCCTATCTTTATTTTTAGCATTTTCTTTCACACTTCTTTCTTTATTATGTTGAGATTTTTTTTGTATTATCCAATCTTCTTTTTCTCCTTCTTCAGCTTTGTTAATTATTCTTTTACAAGTTTGTATCTTTTTATTTAATCTTTCAATATCTTCATTTAAAATATTGATTCTTGCTTTTAAAATCGTTTTATCAGCTGCATTATTAGTTTTATTATATAATTTCATATATATTTCTTTTTGAGCCTTTAAGGGTGAAATTTCTTCAAGATATTGTGTTCTTAAATTTTGTGTATCTTCTATTGATTTTAAATCCTTACTACTTATCAAACTTAATTCATCACACAATTTGTTGAATTTATCTATTTCCTTATAATATTCAGTTGTTCTTTCTTCATAATGTATTTTAGGTGGTAATTTTCCTAAAACATATAAAAAATGAACATATAATCTATAAAAATGTGATGTTTTTAGTAATTCTGAATTTATTTTTATTCCATCATATACTTTAACTTTATATATTTTGTTACTATCGTTTTTGAATCTATAATCATTATAATATATTCTGTGTTTTATATTCTCAAAAGTATAATCTTCTCCAAACGCTCTTGCAATTCTTATATTTCTATTAAAATAAGGTGTTGATATAGATATAGAATTATTAGATTTTTTTACAAAATAACCTTTATAGCCTAATTCATCAACAAAATCTTGATATTTTACCGCATTTTCAATTGCTTCATCAATATCCTTTTTTATAAGTTCCATTTTACCACTATTACGATTATAATTTGCAATTCTACTTTCAGCAATTTCGTCTTCTCTCTTTGCTTTATCAGTTTCTACTACTGAAAGTCCATATTTTATACACAGATCATCATTTGTTTCTCTTAAAAGAGCAAGTTCAACATTAGAGTTATGATATTTGCTACCATCAATAAAAGAAACTGAATTTAATATTATATGATTATGGACATTATCTTTATCTATGTGTGTGCAAACTAATACTTGATATTTATCTCCCCATAAACTATTTGCTAGTTCCATACCTATATCATTGCATTCTTCAGCAGATACTTCTTTACCCTTAAATGATTGTATAAAATGATAACCAAGTCTTCCATCTTCTTTATGAAAATTCTTTTTTACTAGCATCATTTCTGTATACGCATTTTCAGGTAAACAATTTATTCCAGATACTAATATTCCATGTTCTGTTTTCTCTCCATTTTTAGCATAGTTAATAACAGCTTCCAAATTTTTTTGTATTACTTTATATTTTGTTATAGCCATAGAATGCCTCCTTATTTCTTTCTTGAATAAATTTCTTTTTCAAATCTTAAAATAAAATCTGAAAGTTTTTTACAGATATAACTATAATCATCATGAGATGTACTATATCTTGAATTTGAAATTCTTGCTATCTGATTTATATTATTTGCTATTCCATATATCTCTCTTTGAAAAGATTTTATTTCTTCAGTTGGTTGTTGTTTTATTCTATATCCTTTAATTAAACTTCTAACAAATTCTGATTCACTTAATCCTGATTGTTTTGATTTTTTCTTTAGTAACTCATCTTCTTTTGCATCTATCCATATTTGTTTTTTTATATTCTTCTTTCTCATATTCTTTTATCTCCTTTAAAAAAATTATCAGTCTTTTATTTAAAGACTGGCAGAAAATATTAAGGGGTTTGGGGAATCATTCCCCATCAAATCAATTTTATCCAAAAGCTTACAAGCGGTATTTATACGGGAGTATAAATGCGACGCTTGCTTTCAAAATACTGTCAAGCTGTTTTACACAAATATCAACTCCTTTCCCACAATTTCTTCAGCCTGATTTTTAAAGTTATTCATCATTCCAACCCAATATAATGGATTAGAATCTTTCATATCTTCTGTTAAATCACTTTGCTCTTTTAATTGTTTTATTATGCTTTCAACTTTTTCTTTTGCTTCCATATCTGTTTCTACAATGTGCTTTCTTAAAGTTCCTTCCATTAACATTATTGAATATTCTGCTTTCTTGTTTTCCTTTAAGTATTTTAATCTTAATCGTCCATATTTTCCTATACAATAATCTGGGTATTCATCTTTAGGTACTACCAAATTTGGTACATAATAATCTCCTTCCTTATGATATTCAATTTTATTTTTTCTTTCATTTTCCATAATGAAAACCTCCTTTAAAATATATTTTTATATAAAAACAGGATAACCTGTAATTAACATTAATGTTTGCTATTAAGAAACCAGAGAGAGTGAGCTTTGTAGATTAGGCGTAATATATCCCAGATTTTAAATAGGATTATTACGCCTTTATTTTAAGAAATCGTCGGTCGCTCGCCAAGTTTCATAGGCAGTCTAGTAAGTAACGTTTGTTACTATAATTGCTGATAAACTAATATCTTTGCTTATACTTGTCCAAGCTTTTTACAATTATAAATCCACATCCAAGTATCCACCAATACTCTTTTTTTATTGTGAGTCTATAGTTCCAAGTTCTCACTTACGCATTTTGTATAAATAGACCGTTTACACTAATGCGAGCATATTTTATTGCATCGGCTTGCTAGACCTAGAACTTTTATAGAGGTTCTGCATATCTCTTGCAAAATAAAAAAACATCTGCAATATTTACATTGCAAATGCTTTTATTTTTATATTAATTATTTTATTGCTATTCCTAATGTAACAACAGGATTCTTCTCTGCTAGGAAAACCCTCTTTATTTCAATACTTTCAGGAATAACTTGCCTAATTTCTAAACCGTTCTTGAATGTTACATCCTTGTGTACTGTGCTCTTACTAACTCCAAACTTTTTTGCTGCTCCTCTCACTGTATCTTTACTATCTATAATATAGTGTGCTAAATTAATGGCACGTTCTTCTATTGTTACATATTTTTCCAAATGAAAAACCCCCTTAAAATACGCTGTTTTCTACATTGTATTCAAGGTAAGTTTGTATTAGAACTTTTTATATTTTATATTATTTATATCTTTAAATTCTTTTTATCTATTTCAAAGCATTGTTAATTAATGCTTAATATCCACTTTTAATAGTATATTAAATTTTTTAATAAATAATATAAAAAAATGAATTGAAAAAAAATAATTATACTTGACTATAATATATTGGTAAAAAATTAATAAAATTCAAAATTGACCAAAAAATAACTTAAGAAATTTTGTCTTTCCTTTTATTTACAGTATATCTTTTATTATTTTATTTAGAATAATAAAAAGTATAATTGCCTAATATAACTAAACATATATGTACTGGTTTATTTACATAGGTTTTTAGGAAAGCTAATTTTATTTTATATATACTAAAAATTGTATTTTTTAACGTAATTTTTTAGAAGTCTTTTTGTGTTCATATATTAATGTTTACTCTTAGGTTTCTGTTAAGTTTTCCTGATAAATGCTATATATACTAAAAAAGATAAATTGGAGGTAAAATAATGGCACTTGATTATAATATTATTGGTGAAAGATTAAGAAAAGCTAGAACTGACAAAAAGATAACTCAAGAAAAATTAGCAGAGCAATTAGATGTTTCTATTGCATTTTTAAGTAGAATTGAAAGAGGTAGTTCTCACATTAATTTAAAAAGACTTACTCAAATTTGCGAAATATTAGGAGTATCAGAAGGTTATATTTTAAATGGAGCATCTAGTGATTCTCAAAATTATTTAACTTCTGAATTTAATCATGTACTTAGCAACATTTCTCCTGAAAAGCAAAAATTAATTTATAAAATTGCTAAGGTTATTAGTGAAGAAGAATAATTTTTTAAAACTAGTTTATACTAAAAACAAGAAATATAAAGTTTCTTGTTTTTTTATTTTAAAAATATTGCTAATTTTTGTTGTTTATGATAACATTAATAAGATATGTAGCATATTATATTTATGCTCATATGTTTAAAATTTAGTATAACATTTTTATATAAGGAGGTATTTTTTATGGATTTTAAAGAATGGAGTGATTTTAACAAAGCAGGAGAATGGACAAAAGAAATTGATGTTAGAAGTTTTATTCAAGCTAACTATATTCCATATGAAGGTGACAGCAGCTTTTTAGTTGGTGCTACTGATAAAACAAAAAAACTATGGGACAAGGTTTTAGCTTTATATAAAAAAGAAACAGAAAACAATGGTGTATTAGATGTAGATACGAAAACACCTTCTGGAATTAACCGTTATGCTCCTGGATATGTTGATAAATCTTTAGAGGAAATTGTTGGTTTACAAACTGACGCTCCTTTAAAAAGAGCTATTATGCCAAATGGTGGTATTCGTATAGTTGAAAAATCTTGTGAAAGTTATGGTTATGAGGTTGATGAAAATATTGAATATATTTATCACAATCTTAGAAGAACTCATAATGATGGTGTATTTGCTGTTTACACACCTGAAATTAGAGCTGCTAGAAGTTCACACTTAATTACAGGTCTTCCTGATGGTTATGGTCGTGGAAGAATTATAGGTGATTATAGACGTGTAGCTTTATATGGTGTAGATGTTCTTATAGAAAACAAAAAAGAAGAATTAAGCATTTTAGATAGCGAAGAAATGACAGAAGATTTAATTCGTCAAAGAGAAGAAGTTAATGACCAAATTTTAGCTTTAAATGAATTAAAACAAATGGCTGAATCTTATGGTTTTGATATATCTAAACCTGCATCAAATGCAAAAGAAGCTTTCCAATGGTTATACTTTGGATATTTAGCAGCTATAAAAGACCAAAATGGTGCTGCTATGAGTTTAGGTAGAACTTCTACTTTCTTAGACATTTATATTGAAAGAGATATGAAAAATGGATTATTAGATGAAACAACTGCTCAAGAATTAATGGATCAATTTGTTATGAAGTTAAGAATGGTACGTTTCTTAAGAGCTCCTGAATATAATAGCTTATTTAGTGGAGACCCAGTTTGGGTAACTGAAAGTATTGGTGGTATGGGAATTGATGGAAGAACTTTAGTAACAAAGAACTCATTTAGAGTACTTCATACATTAGTAAACTTAGGTCCAGCTCCAGAGCCAAACTTAACAGTACTTTGGTCTAAAAACTTACCAGAAGGATTTAAAAAATTCTGTGCTGAAATTTCTATTAAAACATCTTCTATTCAATATGAAAATGATGATTTAATGAGAGCTACTTTAGGAGACGACTATGGTATTGCTTGTTGTGTTTCAGCTATGAAAATTGGTAAGCAAATGCAATTCTTTGGAGCAAGAGCTAACCTTGCAAAAGCACTTTTATATGCTATTAATGGTGGTAGAGATGAAAAAAGTGGTAAACAAATTACACCTAAATTTAGCCCTATTACTTCAGAATATTTAGATTATGATGAAGTTATGGAAAAATTTGATAATATGATGGAATATTTAGCTAAAACATATATTAAAGCTTTAAATATGATTCATTATATGCACGATAAATATTCTTATGAAGCATTAGAAATGGCATTACACGATAAAGAAAGAGATATTTTAAGAACTATGGCTTGTGGTATTGCTGGTTTATCAGTTGCTGCTGATTCTTTATCTGCTATTAAATATGCAAAAGTTAAAGTTATTCGTGATGATACAGGTTTAGCTGTTGATTATGAAGTTGAAGGAGATTTCCCAAAATACGGAAATGATGATGATAGAGTTGACGATATTGCTGTTAATATAGTAAAAAGCTTTATGAAAAAATTAGAAAAACATCGTACTTACAAAAATTCTAGAGCCACTTTATCAGTTTTAACAATTACTTCAAACGTAGTATATGGTAAAAATACAGGTAGTACTCCTGACGGAAGAAGAGATGGAGAACCATTTGGTCCTGGAGCAAACCCTTTACACGGTAGAGATACAAATGGAGCTTTAGCTGTTATGAATACTATTGCTAAGCTTCCATATGAATATTCAGAAGACGGTATTTCTTATACCTTCTCTATCTCTCCAAGTACACTTGGAAAAGAGGAAAATTCTAAAGTAAATAATTTAGTAAATATGTTAGACGGATTCTTTGGTCAAACAGGACATCATATTAATGTTAACGTATTTGATAGAGAATTACTTGTTGATGCAATGGAACATCCAGAAAAATATCCACAATTAACAATTCGTGTTTCTGGTTATGCAGTTAACTTTACTAAATTAACAAGAGAACAACAATTAGATGTTATAAATAGAACAATTCACGAAAAAATTTAAATTTGAAAAATAATAGGTTTTTGCATGGTTAGATTTCAATTAAAATTAAGTCAACGTGCAAAAAGCACGCCTCATTGATTTTAATTTTATCTGCCTAGCAAAAACCTAATTTTTTTTCATATTAGAAAAGGATAATAATAAAATGATTGCAAGAATACATTCATTTGAATCTTTTGGAACTGTTGACGGACCTGGAATAAGGTTTGTAATTTTTATGCAAGGTTGTGCTTTAAAGTGTAAGTTTTGTCATAATAGAGACAGTTGGGACCTATGCGGTGGAATGGAATATACCTTAGAAGAATTACTATCTAAAGTTAAAAGATATAAAAGCTATTTTATGCCTTCTGGTGGTGGTGTTACAATTAGTGGTGGCGAGCCCTTATTACAGCAAGACTTTTTAATTGAACTTCTTACTGCATTAAAAAAAGAAAAAATTCACACTGCTATTGATACTTCTGGAAATTTTGCTATAACAGATAAAATGAAGCAAATAATTGATTTAGCTGATTTGTTTTTGCTAGATATTAAATGCATTAATGATGAAATTTGCAAAGATTTAGTTGGTGTTTCAAATAAAAAAGAGCTTAATTTTGCTAGATATTTAAGTGATATTGGAAAACCTATGTGGATTAGGCAGGTTTTAGTTCCTGGTATTACAGATAAAGAAGAAGATTTACTAAAATTAAAAGAATTTATACATAGTTTAAACTCTGTTGAAAAGGTTGAAATTCTTCCTTATCACGACCTAGGACGTTTCAAATGGGAAAGTCTTGGCTTTACTTATCCTTTGGCAGATGTTGCACCTGCTACTACTCAAGATGTTGACAGAGCTAAGAAAATATTAGAAATTTAAAAAGCTAGGTGAGTTCAAAATTCACCTAGCTTTTTACTCTTTTACCACTTTTTTTAATCCAAATGTTATAAAATAAATAATTCCTGAAATTAATACAATCATTGGACCAGTCGGAATATTCCAATAGTAAGATATAATAAGTCCTGTTATTCCAGAAAGTAATGAGAACAAAACAGAAAATAAATGATAGCTTCTCATATTTTTTGCAATGTTTCTACTTGATGCTGCTGGCAAAATAAGTAGTGAGTTAATTAATAATATTCCTATCCATCTTATAGAAATCATTACAATTATTGCTATTAGTACAACAAATATATTGTCAATTAATTTAGTGTTAACTCCCCTACTTTTTGCTAAAGTTGTATTTATACTAGTTACATTTAATTTATTAAATGTAAAATACCAAAATACAGCTACAGCAATAAATGCTAAAAATAAGTAAAAAATTTCTGTTGTGTTAATACTTAAAATATCTCCAACTAAGTAGCTTGAATATTTATTAAAATTTCCACTTTGAGATAGCATTGCCAAACCTAAAGCTATGGCAATAGATGAAAACACGCTAATAATAGTATCAGCTCCATAGCTAGTTTTATTTTTTACAAAGTTTAATAACAGTGCAAAAATAACTGCAAAGAAAATCATAGAAATGTTCATATTTGATATTCCAAGCACCATACCAATAGCTATTCCAGTTAAAGCAGAATGCCCTAACGCATCTGAAAAAAATGCCATTTTATTATTTACAATCATAGTTCCCAAAATTGCAAAAATTGGCGACACAAGTATAATTGCTATTAATGCATTTTTCATAAAAGCATAGTCTATAAATTCAAATGGCAATATTGCTTCTAATATTCCATAAATTGCTTCCATATATTTCTCCCCTATTTTAAAATTCTTCAAAATAATTTTTAAATTCTAAACTGCTAAATACTTCTTCTGGTGTTCCCTCTTTTATAACTTCTTTATCTAGTAAAATTACCTTATCTGCATATTTTTTAACTAATTCAAAATCGTGTGATACTAATAAAATAGACATATCATATTTAGTTTTTAAATTATTTACTAATTCATAAAAATCTCTTGTACCATTTTTATCAATACCAGACACTGGCTCATCTAAAATAAGTAAATTTGGAGTAGGCTTTGTAGCTATTGCTAATAATACCCTTTGTAATTCTCCACCAGACAAATCCCCTATACTTTTATCTACTAGCTTTTCTGCGCCAAATAGTTTTAATTGTTCTTTTACTTCTTGATAAATCTTTTTGTCTTTTTTTAGAAAAACTGGTATATGACAAATGCAAGAAGCAAATAAGTCATATACTGTAGTTGGCATATTTTTTTCTATATTAATTGATTGTGGTACATAACCTATTTTTATTCTTTTTGCAATATTAGACTTCATATCTACAAAATTTACATTTCCAGTATGTTCTACTTCTCCTAAAATAGCTTTTAACAAAGTTGATTTTCCTGCACCATTTCTTCCAATAATAACAGTAAGTTCTCCACAATGAATATGAATATTAACATCTTTTAATACCTGTTCTTTTCCAAATTTAACACTTATATTATTAATTTTTGTACAGTGTAGTCCACAAGCTCCTTGTTCTTTCATTTTACCTCACCTACTTTTATTGTATTTGTTTTAATACTTCTAAATTTTGTTTCATATTATTTATATACGAGTCTTTGTTGTTTTCTCCAGTCAAACAAGAATTTAATTTGTATATTTTTGCTCCAGTCTCTAGTGACAAAGTTTGCGCATTTCTTAAATTATCATTAACATCTACTAATATAACTTCAATTTCTTCTTGTTTCATTTTATTAATTAAATTTTTTAAAGTATCTGCTGATAATGTGCTTTCTTCGTGATCTGTTTCTACTTGAGTTATTTCCATCTCAACTTCTTGTGTTAAATATATTAATGCTTCATTTAAACAAATTGCTTTTTTGCCTTTTAAATTTTGAAGTTGATTATTATATTGCTCTTTTAAGTCATTTAAACTATTTATATAATTTTTAGTATTTATTGCATATGTTTCTGCATTTTCTTGATTGTATTTACACAAATTTGTTGAAACTTCTTCAACTTGCTTTATATAATTTGTAATACTTGTCCAAATATGTGGATTTACTCCTTCTGTTTCTTGTATTTTATTAGGTATTTGCCTGCTACTATCAATTACTTTTAAATTAGGATATGTTGAAACTATCTTATCCATAAAATTTTCTAGTTCTAATCCATTTTTTATAAATATATTTGCATCTTCTATTTTTTTCATATCAGATGCTAAAAGTGTATAATTATGTACACATCCCACATTTGCTTCCGTCATATTTATTAATTCTACATTATTAGCATCTTGAACTATATTACTTGCAATAATATAAATAGGATAAAAAGATGTTACTATTTTTGTATTGCTATTTAATTCTTCTTGTTTATAATTTGGTTTAAATATAATTGCAAGTATTGCTACTAAAACAATTAATATTGTAATTAATATTCCACATAGCTTTTTATTCATTTTTATCTTTTACCTTTCATTCATTTAACTAGTTAATATAATACCACAAAATTTATTTTTTTTCAATAATTTTGTCGTTTCAGGGACGTAACTCAAAACGACACTTTGTCGTTTCTGGGACATAAGTTAAAATAACATTTACATTCCTAAAGCGACTTTTATTTGTTCTAAATTATCTATTACACATTGATAGCCATAATCATAGCATTTTTCTAATTTTTCCACATCTAATAATCCTACTTTATCTGTGTATACATTCAATACACAATCACTATTTTTTAATCCTTGTTCTGATATTTTGCTTCCCATTATATCTATTGTTTTCATTGCAATATCCATTAAATTACTATTTTCATCTATAGGGTCAGAGTCAAACTTTACAGCTATTACTTTATCTGCTCCTTGTTTTCTTACTTCATTAACTGGTATATTGTCCAATGCCCCTCCATCCATAAACGCATATTTTTCTACTTTACAAGGGCTAAACACTGCTGGGAAACTACTACTAGCTCTTACTGCTTTTCCAACGCTAATATCTGTAATATATTGTGTTTTATCTTCACAGTTTTCTGGAATGTAATTTGTAAAAACATATTCTTTTGATTTCATAATATCTACAGTTGGAATAACTAACGGCATTTTTATTTGATTTATATTATTTATGTTTTTTCTATTTGCTAAACTATTGCATATTTCTTCCATAGATTCTCCGTTTCTAAAACCATTTAAAGTAATTTTTTTCTTAAACGGAAACTGCAATAAATTATATATAAATGGAAAATGATTTGCTTTTACTATTTTTTTTGCATTTTTTTTAAATAAATATAGTATTTCATATGGAGTATATCCCATAGCATATAAACTAGCTACCATACTTCCCGCACTAGTTCCACCTATAATATCTACATTAATATTTTGGTCTTTTAAAGCCTGTAGAACCCCTGTATGAGCAACTCCACGTATTCCACCACCTGATAGAGCAATTCCAATTTTCATAAATATCACCATCTTATTTAAATTATATTATTGAAATTATTCCCTTTTTGCTACACTTTTAAACTGTTATACAATAAAAAAAGAATACACTAGTTTTTAAGTGTATTCTTAATTTTATTGTATTACTTATTATTCAGCTGTGTATGGTAATACAGCAATTTGTCTAGCTCTTTTTACTGCTAATGTAATGTCTCTTTGATGAATAGCGCAAGCACCAGTTGTTCTTCTTGGAAGTATTTTTCCTTTTTCATTAACGAATTTTCTTAATTGGTCTGCATTTTTATAATCTAATTTTAGGTTTTTATCTGCACATAATGGGCATACCTTTTTTCTAACTTTTCTAAATTTAGGATTATAATCTTCATCATTGTTTCTGTTATTTCTTCTATTATTTTTCTTGTCTGCCATTGTCATTTCCCCCTATTCTATTAAAATGGTAGGTCATCTCCTGATGAAATTTCAAAGTCTGAGCCTGCATTTGCAGAAGGCATTGTGCCAAAAGTTGCATCAAAGCTATTTGATGTATCTCCTTCTCTTTTACTATCTGCAAAATATGCTTCCTCTGCCACTACTTCTGTAATGTAGTGTTTTTGTCCTTGTTCATCATCCCAAGTTCTTGTTTGTAATCTACCTATAATACTAACTTGTTGACCTTTTTTAAAATACTTACTACAAAATTCTCCTAGTTTACTCCAAGCAACTATGTTAATAAAATCTGCTTGTCTTTCTTCTCCTTGTCTAACAAATCTACGATTAACTGCTAAACTAAAAGAAGCTACTAGTGTATTGTTTGTTTGTGTGTATCTTACTTCAGGGTCTCTTGTTAAACGACCCATTAAAATTACTTTGTTCATTTTTTACACCTTACCTTTCGGCCCTTAATTTCATCTTTAATTTTAATTATTCTGCTTTTACTGTAATGAATTTAATTACTTCATCCATAATTCTGTAATTTCTTTCTAATTCAGAAATTAAGTTAGGATTTGCTTCAAAATTGATAACAACATAGTAACCTTCTTTGTTTTTCTTTACTTCATAAGCTAGTTTTTTCTTACCAAGTTCTTCAACTTTTTCTACTTTACCATCACTATTGATTAAATCTGTAAATTTTTGAGATAGTTCTTTTACTTTTTCTTCTTCTACAGATGGATCAATAATGACAACACTTTCGTATTTGTTCATTATATTTCACCTCCCTATGGATTATAACCTGCAAATAATTTGCAAGTAAGGAATTTTTTCCTTTTAACTTTAATATTGTACCACCTTTTTCCACAAAAAGCAATAGTCTATGGCTATAAAACAGCAATTTGGGTTAAACATCTCCATTTTTATTGACACATTCATAAATTCTTAATTTAAATTTATAATTTTTTTGATTTTGTATATTCAAATACCATAAATAGCCCAGTATTATTAATAATGCTATATTATGTATGTATAAAATTGCTATTGCAGTAGTAATAGTAAGTAATATTACTGTTATATTTGAAACTGCGTTTATTACTTTATATGACTTTTCTCTTCCTCTTTTTATATTTATTACTTCTTTTAATATTCTTCCACCATCTAAAGGATAAATTAGAATTAAATTAAATATGGCTAGCAATATATTGGCATATATTAATATATCTTTTTCTATTAAATTAATAGGTATTATTAAAAGTGCTAATGCTATTGTTAAATTAGTTAATGGTCCTGCTATAGCTATTATCATTCTCTTTAAACACAATATATTTCCGCTTCCCACTTTATAATTATAATCTTCTATGTAATCTTTAAAAGTAAGTTGAACCCCAAATGGGTTTATTTTTATACTTTTAGGTTTTAGCCCTAGCAACAGTCCACATATTAAATGTCCTAATTCGTGTATAAGTGCAAATATCATTAATATAGCATATAGCTTTATTTGCTTTGTAATTAAAAATAATATTGCAAATAAAAAAATCTTTAAGTCTATTTTTATACTCATTTATTTTATCCCCAATCTAAAATAAGTTCTGGGTCTATACTTCTTCCGCTTCTTTGTATTTCAAAGTGTAAGTGCGGTCCTGTTGTTTTTCCAGTATTTCCAGAAAGAGCAATCTTTTCTCCTTTTTTTATTGTCTGCCCTTTTTTTACTAAAATTTTGCTACAATGTGCATATATTGTTGTTACATCTTTATTTACTATTTTAACGTGCGTTCCATATTCACCGGCATTAGAAACTACACTTACTTCTCCTGCCATAGCAGCAACTATAGTAGTTCCAACAACTACCCCTAAATCTATTCCCTGATGATTTTCTGAAACAATCTCAGTTGCTTCTCTTTTTCCATAATGAGAAGTTATTGATGCCTTTACTGGTAGTTGCATAGTAAAATTAGTTTTTATGTATTCTGCATCTATTTCCATTTGAGTTTTTTTACTAGAACTTTGTGTAGATGTTGAAACTACTTGTTCATTAGTTGTTGCTCCACCTATTCCTGTTGTTTCATTTTGCACATTAGTATTTATTTGTAATTCGTTATTTTGTTCTTCATTATTTTGCTGTTCATTTTGCACTTCATTATTTTCAACTACATTATTAGTTTGTATATTTTCTTCATTATCTACAGGCTTATTTATAAAATTAAACTTGTCTTTATTTTCCTCAAAAAATTTAGATATATTACTTGAAATCACTTCAAAGTTTATATCACTGTTTAAAAATTCCTTTGTTTTGTTTATTACGTTTTCAGAAAACAAGTAATTAGCTTCTTTTATTAGTGAAAATATTAAATAAATTAAAATACAAATTAAAATTTGTATTAGCATTTTTCTGTATAAAGAAAATTGTTTTTTTTCTTTTCCACCTTTTACTTGTGAACTTGGCATTCTAACATCATTATTGTTTAATTTTCTTCTATAATATATTTCTTCAGCCCTTCTTATTCTTTCTTCTGGCGAAATTATTTTTTCCACAAAAATACACCTCTTCCTTTGTAGTGTTGTTGCTTAATGTATATGTTTAGAAGAGATGTTTTATTCTTAAAAAATAAAATTTGATATTAGGCTAATTACAAATGCTGCAAGTAAAATATGATTTATTGTTTTTAAAAACTTGTATTTTCTTTTTAATGTCTGTAAAGATTTATTTTCTTTTTTATTTTTATTTTCAATTTTTGAAATGTATTCAGCAATTAAGTTTTGTGCCTCATTAATTATATAATCTTTTGAATTTTGTTTATTAGTTTGTGTAGCATTTTTATTTGTTTTTTCTCCTTTTACATCTTTATCTATCAATTCTAATTTTTTTATTTTTTGGTTTTCCTTTAGCACTACAAATGCTTCTTCTACAAGATTTGAAGGCAAATTTTTTAATATTACTATATTTTTTAAATTACTTGTATCCATTTTTTTATTCCTTCCTTATATTTCTTTTAATATAATTTTTTCCATTTTTACTTTTTTTATACAAGCAATTTATATTTTCATTGTTTGAGTAATTTTATTACATATATTTGTAGCAAGTAAATCTATTTTATTTATATTCCATTCTGGCATATAAAGCTTATTTCCAACTATAGTTTTTATATTAATGTGTGCAGGAAAATATATGCTTCTTCCAAAAGCTTTTCCTATTTCTATTCCTCCACAACTTACATATATGCTTCCTATATTTTCTTTTTGTCCTAAACACGAATCTATTAAAATTATTGTTTTATCTTTATATAGCTGTTTATTTTCTAAAAATAATAATGCATTTTTAAAATGAATGGGATTTTTCATTGTTCCAAATACCTGAATATTATTATGTTTATTAAAGTTTTGTTCTAATTTTTCTCCAACTCTTGGGCCTAAAGAGTCATATATTATTTTGTTGCTACCAATACAGACAAAAACATAATTATCCATAAAAAATATCTCCTTAAAAAGTTTACTATTATTAATATTAGTCTTTGTCCACAGAAATTACTATCTTAATATCTTTATTTTTTTGATACTTTTTTATAATATCTTCTGAAAATCCTGCCACCTCATTTGATAAAACTATTGTGTCATAGTCTTTTTGTATAAGATTTTTTACTGTTTCATCTGTTTTTTCTAAATCATCTAAACAAAAAACATCAAACCCTAAAGCTTCTGGCAGACGAAAACTTTTTTTATCTTTTTCGTATTTTATCCAAGAAATTTTCAACTTTCATCACCTATACTTAGTGTTTGATATTTATTAATAAATTATTCAATTATTATTTTCTTTTCATTTGTCTCATTTTTTGCTTTGTATCTTCACTTACTCTATATGATTCTATTATTTTTTGTAAAGCTTTATTATATGTAAAATTGTCTAAATTGTTATTGTTTAAAAATTGTTCTGTTGCTTGCGGAAATTTTACATAGCATATTGAAATTGCCCAAGCTACAGCCATTTTTACATAATAGCCATTATGCTTTATATTATTATATATTTTTAAAACTTCTTCTAAATATTCTTCTTCCAAGTAATAGTCCATAATCATAACAATAGCAAATCTAAGTTCAAATTCTTTGTTTGATTTTAAATATTTTTGTATATAGTTCCACATTTCTAGCTTATGTGTTTTAGTAAATTTATATGTTGATGTACAACAGTCACATACTGCCCAGTTATCAATCATTGGTACAAATTTATCTAGGTAATAGAGTACTTTTTCTAAATCTAATTTCATATAGCCTATTACTAATCCATAAAGCATCTTTTCTTCATAATACTTGGTTTGTGTAGTATTTAAAAATTCTTCTGGGCTTTCTTTTGCTATTTGTTTTGCTATTTTTCTGAGTTCTGGTATTCTTACTCCAATTATATTATCAGTATTTGGACATAGTCCACTATGAAATTCTTTATATTTTAAATCTTGCAATTTAAATAGTTCTTCTCTTATATTTTCCATTTTTACTCACATTCCTTTTCTAAGGCACAAATCTGGTTGGAAAAGAATTAAATTTTGGCTAGGGAAACTATTCTTGTGGTGGATTAAGAATTAATTGAATATCTTCATCGTTTTTTAATTCTTCTGTTGCAATATATTCCTTTGCTCTTTTATCTTGTTTTATAGCAGTAAGCACTATTTCTTTGTCACATCTTAGTCTATGGCTAGCATATTTTAAAATTAGTCCTTTATTTTTTACAGCCTCTAATACTGTTTCTTTATCATCTCTTAGTTCTTTTGAAGCATAGTATAAAATTTGTCCATCTACTTTTACTCCTGCTAATATTATATCTTTATTTGCCCTTAGTTTTTCACTTGCATAGCAAGCTGTCCAACCCACTTTTGATACAGATTCCATTACTATTTCGTAATTATCTTTTAGTTTATCGCTTGCAAATTCTAATGCAATAGGATTTTGTTTTACTGCAGTCATAACAACATCTTTGTCGTTTTGTAGTTGTTTTGATACTAAGTCTAATAACTTTCCATCTATACTTACCATTTCTAATACATATTGTTTATCATCTGCTTTTTCTTTATTAAACTCTTCCACTGTTTTCTCCTTTATACAAATTCTTCCCAAACTATATTTGCTAAGTCTAGCCCTTTATTAGTAAGCTTTATATCATCTCCATCAATTTCTAGCAAGTCTTCACTTACTAGTTTTTCTAACTCAGAATGATATAAATATACTGGGTTTGCAACAAATTTTGTTTTAAATTCTTGTATACTAACTCCTTGCAATTTTCTAAGTCCTAATAACATATATTCTTTTTGCATATCTTCTAAATTTTGCTTTTCGTGAAATACAAAATTATTCTCTACTTCTCCCGTTTTATAATTGCTAATATATTTTTCTAATTCTTTTATATTGGAATATCTAATTCCGTTAGTATATGAATGTGCTGCAACTCCAAACCCTATATATTCTTTTTGTTTCCAGCAGTCTAAATTATGTTTTGACTCAAAATTTGGTTTTGCAAAATTAGAAATTTCATAATGTATATAATTATTTTTTTCTAAAATTTCTTTTACTGCCCAGTACATTTTTCTTTCTAATTCTTCATTAGGTAGTTGCACCTTTTCTTCTTCTACTTGTTTATATAATTCTGTTCCTTCTTCTAATATTAAGGAATATACAGAAATATGTTCAGGTTCCATAGAAACAATTTCTTCTACAGAGTCTTGTACTTGGGCTAATGTTTGGTTTGGAAGTCCTATCATTAAATCTACATTTATATTTTCAAAACCTGCTTCTCTGGCAAATCTATATGTATCTAAAAAATCAAGATATGTATAGATTCTTCCAATTTGTTTTAATAAATGTTCGTGTGTAGATTGAAGTCCTATGCTTAGCCTGTTTATTCCTATATTGTTGTAATCTTCTAATTTTTCTAAAGTAACTGTACCTGGGTTAACTTCTATTGTAATTTCTGCATCTTCTTGTATTTCAAAGTTACTTTTTATATTTTTCATAATTTCTACAATATATTTACTTTCTATTAATGATGGTGTGCCTCCACCAATATATATAGTTTTTACTAAAAACAAATCATCTTTTCCATTTTCAAAATCTGTTTTATTATTTTTTCCTACATCTTCAATTTCTTTAAGTAAACATTCTATGTATTGTGCAATTAGTTCTTCTTTTTCGGCATAGGAGCAAAAATCACAGTAACTGCATTTCTGCTTGCAAAAAGGTATATGCACATATATTCCTATTTCTTTTCTTCTCATATTTACTATTTTCCTTTATTATTTAAATTTTTCTGCCATTTCTTCTATTGTTTTAAGCCTATGATTAACACCAGATTTTCCAATAGGTTTTGAAAGCATTTTTCCTAGTTCTATTAAAGAAGCATCAGGATTTTTTAGTCTAACTTCTGCTATTTCTTGTAATTGCTTTGATAATTTTTTTAGTTCTCCATTTTTTTGTAGAAGTTTTATATCTTCTATTTGTTTTACTGCTGCATTAATAGTTTTGTTTAAATTGGCTGTTTCACAGTTTACTTTTCTATTTACATTATTTCTCATATCTCTATATACACGTATGTCTTCAAATTTAAGTACTGCAGAATTTGCTCCAATTAAAGCTAAAAATTTAGATATTTCGTCTCCATCTTTTGTATATATAGCATAACCTTTTTTCTTTTCTATGTTTTTAAATAATATATTATACTTTTCTAGTATTTCTAATATCAGTTTAACATTTTTACTTGATGACAAAAGAATTTCCAAATGATAAGTATTTTGTGGATTATTTATTGATCCACCACCTAAAAAAGCTCCTCTTATAAATGCCTTTTCTAGTAGTTCTTGATTTTTTAATTGTTCTTTTATTTTGTATTCATTTAAAATTATTGCTGTTTCTTCATAAGTAACTTCTTCACTTTCTGGTCTATTAACAGTAATACAAAAAAGCTTTCCTATTACTTCAATTTGATAGTTTGTATATAACAGGTTATTTAAAAGCTTACTAAAGCGGTTTATGTTATATTCGCTTTCAGTAGAAAATTTTAATTTGTTTTTTTCTATAGTAACATTACTTGAAGCTAAATATCCTAATAATTCAAATTTTACACTTTGCTTATTTGCTAAATTAGTTATTTTACTTATTTCTTCTTTTACTTCACTTGAAAATGACATTTTTTATTACTCCTTTTGAAAAATAATAACCCTATCGTTTCCTGACAAATCTTTAATTGGTTGTTTTGTAATTAATTTTAAATTTTTATGTTCTAAGCTTAAAACAGCTTTTCCTTGGTTGTACCCTATTTCTAATAATAGATATCCGTTTTTATTTAAATAATTATTTGCTTGTTGTAAAATAGCTTTATAAAATTTTAGTCCGTCTTGCCCTCCATCTAAAGCAATAAGTGGCTCATTTTTTACCTCTTTACTTAAGGTTTTTATAACTTCTGTTTCTATATATGGTGGGTTGGATACTATAACGTCAAATTTATTTTGTTGCAGGCTTTCAAATAAATTGCTTTCAGCAAATTCTATGTTTACATTATTTTGCTTTGAATTTTTCTTTGCAACATTTAAAGCTTTTGTGCTAATATCTGTTGCTGTTACTTGTGTATTTTGGCTGTAATTTGCAATAGATATAGCTATGGCTCCGCTTCCTGTGCATAAATCAAGTACATTGGTTAAATTATTTTGTTTTATAATTTTAATTGCTTCTTCAACTAATATTTCTGTATCTGGTTGTGGAATTAATACGTTTTCATCTACATAAAAGTCAAGTCCCATAAATTGTTGGTTGTTAGTAATATATTGAATAGGAATTCCATTTATTAATTTTTGTATGTTTTCTTTATATAGCTTTGCATCACTATGTTTTACTTCATTTTTGCTATTTATTATTAGTTGTTGTTTTGTTTGTTTTAAAATATATTGCAATAATATATTTGCTTTTATATGTGCATCATCTATGTTAAATTCTTTTAATGTATTTTCTCCTAATTTTAATAATTCTATTTGTTTCATTTTTATCTTTCCTTTGGTGATATTATATCATTTGTTTAAGTAATTTTTCAACTATATTATTAAACAAACAAAAACCCCGCTTTAGCCGTAATGTGAAAGAAATTTTAAGGACCTGTTTACACAGGTGGGTGTCTTGTTAAATGCTCCTGGGTTTCTTATATAAATATAAGCATACACGCCACATTTAAAGGCGGACTCCCTTTTAGAATTTGTTGGTTCTAAAATTCCATTCTACACGCACTATGCAGGGAAAAATAAATTCTATTTAATTACTATACTTATATTATCATAAAGTATTTAAAATTACAATTACTTTTTTTGGGAATTATATTTTTAAAAATCATTTGACAAATTTAGCTTAAGTGTGTATAATAAAAATAGGAAATAGAGAAACCACAAGCGTGGTTCACCTCGGATAAATGTTTTGACACATCTTACTTTGGCGAGTTTACAGATGTGTCTGTTTTTTTATTGTTTTTTGCTCTTACTTAGTAATACTACAAGTGCTATAATTGAAGAAAGAGCTATGATAGTTACTCCTATAAGTGCATAGAATAGTATGTATATAATTGTTATTAAATATGATGTTTCTATCATAAGCCTCACCTCCCTGTCGGAGGTAAACCACATCTGATTATTCTTATTTCCTATTATTTACAGTATAATACACTTTTACTTATTTGTCTAGCAAACAATATAAATTTTATATATTTTTTTAGTTTATGGAGTGAATGTATGAAATCAAAAGATAAACAAAATAACTTAATAATATTTTTTAAGGCAAATTGGGTTAAGCTTATTTTAATTTTATGTAGTTTTATTGTTTTGGCAATTTTATCTGCGTATTTTATTCCTGAATGGATTGGCAGGAAAAAATTTGAAAATGATATTTTAAATTTTTCTAATACAGAACCTATTTTTTCGTTATCTAAAATTTATTGTTACAGCAGTGCAAGTGGTGTAAATAATAGCAAAAACAAAGCTATGTGGAATTTAAATATAAGTCAATATACAGACATTGCTTTATATTTAAATATTCTTAATATAAATGAAAATTTAACTAACAAATTACTACAAACTCAAAATATAGAAGATGCAAATATGCAAGTAATAGAATTAAATAATAAAAATTCTATTTCAAAACTTTATATTGATAACATCAATTTTTCTAATAACAACACTGGAAATTTAAGTTTAAATTATGTACCTTTTGCTAATTTTAGTAAATTATCAGAAGAAGAACTTTCAGCTCCAAAAGAGCACCCTTATGTAATTGATTTTAATATTGTTGATTCTTCAGATACAATATTAAATGATAGTACAATATATTCAAATGCAGTTGTAGATGAAATCTTAAATATTCCTATTACACTCCGTTATTTTAATTATAACTTAAAAACTAACTGTACAGTAAGCAGTATAAATGAAGCTTTGTCTTTTAATGGAAGCTTATTAAAAAGAGCTACTATTCCTTTATCTTCTATTAAAAACGAAATTTCATTTACTATTCATATAGTAAATAAATTAGGAGAAGAATATAAGCTACCTGTAAGTATACAAATTCCTTTACAAAATAATGATAATTCTAAAAATATTTATGATGGTTTTTATACTGAAGAAAAAAATTTTGAAAATAATTATTTTTATCTTTCAAAATAAGATTTATTGTTTTTAGGCTATATGATTATTAATTTTTTCACTTATTGTTACTGGCTTATTTTCAAACTAAGTATATTGCATAAGTGCAGACCGCGTAAGCGATCAAACGGAGTAGCTTTGCTACGAAGTGCGAATTGGAGCAGTTTTCCTACTAGTATGTGCAGAAAATCGCAGATTTTCTTGCACAATTAGAAAATCTGCGACACCAAGGTCAAACGTTGCAATATACTTAGTTTGAAAAAAGTATCAAAATATTAACTCTCTTTTTAGCAAATTATTTTCTACTACGCCAATTCCAATAAATCCATTATTTACTCTTATTTGATATAATCCATCAGCTTTATTAATTGATAATTGTACTCCATTTAGAAATAATTGTAATTTTTTGTCTTCTAGTTCAATAGTTGGTTTGTTTTCAAAAAATTCTTCTATTGATATAACATTTTTATTCCAAAAGTCTTCTTTATTTTTGTTATTTTCTATTTCTTCTATAGTAACTGCTTGAGATAAGTCAAACTCTCCTACCTTTACCCTGTTTAACTCTTTCATATACCCAACAGTTTCTAATTCTTCAGCTATTGCTTCACACAGTGTTCTAATATATGTTCCTTTTGAACAATGTACTTTAAACTCTATAATTTTTTCTTCTTTGTTTATATTTAATAATTCAATGCTATATATTTCAATTTCTCTTTCTGGAATTTCTACTTGCATATTTTTTCTTGCATATTCGTATAATTTTTTTCCATTTACTTTTATTGCAGAATACATTGGAGGTGTTTGTTTTTGTTTTCCTATAAATTTGTTTAAAACTTTTTCTACACTTTTCTGTTCTAAATTTAATAAATTTACTTGTTTTTCTTCAATTATTTTTCCCTCACTGTCTAAAGTATCTGTCTTTTGCCCTAATTTAATTGTTGCTATATAAATTTTATTATGATTTATTAAATATTTAGAAAGTTTTGTACCTTGTCCTATAAGAAGTGGTAATACTCCTGTTGCCATTGGGTCTAAAGTTCCTGTATGCCCCACTTTTTCTTTACATATTTTTTTTACTTTTGCTACCACATCGTGCGAAGTATATTCTTTTGGTTTATTAACTATTAAAATTCCATTCATTTTCTTGGTTCCTTGTTTTATTTCTAAATTTGCTAAATTAGAGACTACAATGTTTTTGTAGCCTCTTATGTATTAAAGTAATCTAGTTACCTCTTTTATTATTTTATCTTTTACTTGTTCTATTGTACCTTGAATTGTGCATCCAGCAGCCCTTGGGTGTCCTCCACCGCCAAATACCATACAAGCATCTGAAACATTTACATATTTATTAGAACGTAGCGATATTTTACAGCCTTTTTCTGTTTGACGTACAAATATAGATACTTCAACACCTTCAACATCTCTAGCAATTTCCACAATACCTTCGTGGTCTCCATTTTCTGCATTTACCCTTTCTTCATCTTCTTTTGTTATATAGGTATATGCTATTTTTCCATCTGCTAAAAACTCTATTCTATTATTGGCAATTCTATGTAATTCAAAGTTTGGTTTTGTTTTAGTTTGTAATACTTGATGATATACTTTTGAAACATTAACACCCTTATTTAAAAGCCACGCTACAAATTCAAAAGTTTCAGCTGTAACTCCTTGATATTTAAATCCACCTGTGTCTGTAATTATACCTGCTAATATACACGTTCCTATTTCTTTTGTAATTTCAATTTGAAAATACTCTAAAATAACTAACAATAATTGTGCACAAGCTGGGGCATCTGGATTTACGTAATTGTAATCTCCAAACATGGTGTTAGTACCGTGATGGTCTATACACACTTTTGTTTTTGCATTTTCAAAATATTTTGCAAAACCATTTAGCATTTTTATAGATGCACAATCTAGTGAAATAGCTAAATCATAATTTTCTATATTGCTTTCTGTTTTTATTTCATCAATTCCTGGTAAACAATTAAAAATTCTAGGATGGTCTGGAATTATTATATCTGGATTTTTTCCATAGGCTTTTAATGCAAGATACATAGCTAAGCTACTTCCTATAGCATCTCCATCTGGATTTTCGTGTGTTAATATTACTATTTTTTCCGCTTTATTTATTTGTTCTAAAATATTATCTAAAGTCATTTTATACCCCTATTCTTTAATCATTTTTCTTTAGATTATCTAAAATTTTATCAATTTTAGCTCCATAGTCTAAAGAATCATCTATTTCAAATATAAGCTCTGGTGTAATTCTTAAGTTTATGTTTTTGGCAACTTGGCTACGAATAAATCCTGAAGACTCTTTTAATCCTTCCATTGTTTTCCCAATGCTTTTTGAATTTAATATACTTACATAAATTTTAGCATATTTAAAATCAGGTGTTATTTTTGCCTTAGTCACGCTAATTAGCCCTGTTACTTTTGAATTTTTAAGTTCAAAAGTAAGTACACGGCTAATTTCTTTTTTTAGTTCTTCATTAACTCTATTAAGTCTTGCCTCATTCTTTGGCATTTTACCATTCTCTCCTATCTTTTTTACAGTAAATTTATTTTAACGTTTAACCTCTTCCATAATGTAAAATTCTAAATTGTCCTCTTCTTTAACATCATTATATCCATCAATTTGAAGACCACATTCAAAGCCTTTGGTAACTTCTTTTACATCATCTTTAAAACGTTTTAATGACAATAGTTTTCCATCGTGTATTACTACATTTTCACGTATTACTCTAACTCCTGCATTTCTTTCAATTTTTCCATCTAATACATAAGCTCCAGCAATAGTTCCAACACCAGAAACTTTGAAAGTTTGTCTTACAACTGCATTTCCTATAACTTTTTCTTCATAAATAGGGTCTAGCATACCTTTCATTGCAGCTTCTACATCTTCTATTGCTTGGTAAATAACTGAATATTGTTTAATTTCAACTCCCTCTTTTTCCGCCATATCTTTTGCAGTATTAACAGGTCTTACATTAAATGCAATAATTATACATTTACCAGCTTTTGCAAGTTGTACATCAGATTCGGTTACTGCACCAGTCACAGCGTGAATTACTTTTACTTTAACTTCTTCATTAGATAATTTTTCTAATGATTGTTTTAAAGCTTGTGCTGTACCTTGTACATCTGCCTTTACTATAATATTTAATTGTTTTAAATTTTCACTTTCCATTTTTTCAAATATATTGCTTAAAGTTACCTTGCTGTTTTCATTCATAATTTGTTCTCTTTCTTGACGTTTTCTTCTTTCAATTAAATGTTTTGCCATTTTTTCGTCTTTTACTTCATAGAAAGTGTCTCCAGCCTCTGGAACTTCTGTTAATCCCATTATTTCTACTGGTGTAGAAGGTCCTGCTTTTTTAACTCTTTGACCTTTGTCATTTTTCATTACACGAATTCTACCAATAGATTTACCAACAACTATTGTATCTCCTTCGTCTAGTGTTCCTCTTTGTACAAGCATTGATGCAATAGGTCCTTTTGTTTTGTCTAATCTAGCTTCAATAACTGTTCCTTTAGCTTGTTTTCTTGGGTTAGCTTTTAGTTCTTTCATGTCTGCTACTAATAATACCATTTCTAGTAAGTTATCAATGTTTATTTTCTTTTTAGCAGAAATTGGAACATAAATTGTGTCTCCACCCCATTCTTCTGGAACTAGTTCATATTCCATCAATTCTTGTTTTATTTTTTCTACATTTGCTCCTGGCAAATCAATTTTATTAATAGCAACAATAATAGGAACTTCTGCCGCTTTTGCGTGGTTAATAGCTTCTACGGTTTGTGGCATAACACCATCATCTGCTGCTACTATTAATATTGCCACATCAGTAATTTGTGCACCTCTAGCACGCATTGCAGTAAATGCTTCGTGACCTGGTGTATCTAAAAATGTTATTTCTCTATTATTTATATTCACTTTATATGCACCAATATGCTGTGTAATTCCACCTGCCTCACCTTCAATAACATTAGTACTACGAATAGCATCTAATAAAGATGTCTTACCATGGTCTACGTGTCCCATAACTACTACTACTGGTGGTCTTGGTTCTAATTCATCAGCTGAGTCTTCTGTTTCGTCAAATAAAATATCTTCTTCTTTTATTTCTTCTTTTTTATTTGCTGTAATTCCAAATTCTCCTGCTACTAAAAATGCAGTATCAAAGTCAATAGTATTATTTATTGTAGCCATAATTCCATAATTAAATAGCTTTTTAATAACTTCCCCACTAGTTTTTTTCATTTCGGCAGCTAAGTCTTTTACAGTAATCATTTCAGGAATAGTAATTTCTGTTAATTCAAATATTTTTTGTTTTGTTCTTTCTTCTTCTTTTTGTAATTTACGTTTATTTTTCTTACCTCTATCTGTTGTTAAATCATAATAGTCAAGCATTCCGCCATCTTGCTCATTAAACATATGAGATAATTTATCAACTTGTTTTAAATCTTTTAATTTTCCTTCGTTAAATTCGTCACTAAAGCGGTCATTTTTCTTAACTTTAGATCCCTTTTTAGCTTTATTATCTTCATAACGATTTGCTTTTTCTTTATCAATAGCTCTTGTACTAATATCTCTTTTATCTTCTTTTTCTACTATTTCAGTAGCCATTATGTCTTTAATATTTTTATCAATTCCATAGTTATCTAATGGTCTTCCATTATTTTTATTAAATGGTCTTTGTCCATTTTTATTTTGGTTATTAAATTTATTATCCCCATTTTGACGATTATTATTAAATTTATGATCACCTTGTCTTCCTTCAAACTTGTTGTCTCTTGGGCGATTTTCATAATTTCCATTGTTAGGGCGATTTCCATATCTATTTGGGCGTCCTTCAAAATTTCCGTTATTTTGGCGATTGTCAAAACGGTTTTGATTTTGTCTGTTATCAAAACGATTTTGGTTATTTTGATAAGGAGTATTTCTTCCTTCATAGTTAGAACGATTTTCTCTTGATTTGTTTTCTATATTTGAAGTAGTTGTGTTAGCTTTTTCTATAGTTTCTTTTTTAGTTTCTTCTTTTACTTTTTCCACTTTTACTTCTGCTTTTGATTCTTCTTTTTTCTTTTCTTCCACTACTTCTTCTTGAACTTTTTCCTCTTTTTTATTAGGCTTTAGTCCAAATAGCTCACTTACAGTCATTGGTTTTACTGGCTGTTTTCTATATACTATATTAAAGTCTTGGTTATTTTTTCTTTCAACAAAACCAACATCTTTTCTTTCTGATTTTTCTACCTTTTTTTCTGGCTTTTCTTCATCAGCTAATATAACCTCACGTCTAATAATGACTGGTGTGGCATCTTTTTTTGTATTTTTTTCTTTCTTTTCTTTGCTTTTTTCTTGCTCCATATTTTTTTGTGTTTTTACTCCCTTATTTTCTTTATTTCCAAAAATTCCTTTTATTTTATTAACTTGTTCTTCTTCTAAAGAACTTAAATGACTTGTTAGTTCCAATCCAATTTCATTTGCTTTTGAAATTAATGTTTTACTTTCTACGCCTAATTCCTTTGCAAGTTCATGTACTTTAATTTTTCCCAATCTTTTCACCCCCACTAATTACTTTATTTATTGCCTGTGCAAAACCTTTATCTTTTATACCAACAATGGCTTTATTGGTTCTACCTATAGAATTACTAAGTTCTTCTATTGTTAGTCCTTCATATATTTCAATATTAAAGTCTTTACACTTTTGTTTAAAAGTTTTTTTTGTTCTATCAGCTGTATCAGTTGCCAATATTATTAACTTAACACTTTTCTTTTCTATTTCTTGTAAACATGCCTCTGTTCCGGCTACTATTTTTCCAGCCTTAGTTGCTAGTCCAATTAGACCACTTATTTTTTGATTATTAACCAAATTTATACTCCTTGATTTATAGTTTTTCTTAAATCTTCATAAACACTTTCTTCTATTTTTGTCTCAAAAGCTCTTTCTAATTTTTTAGAACGTACTGCTTTTTCTAAACATTCTGAACTATCACATATATATGCACCTCTACCTGGTAGCTTGCCTGTTTTGTCAAGTTTTATTTCACCTGCTTGATTTTTTACAATACGAATAAGCTCTTTTTTTGGCTTTTGAGTTCCACATCCAATACAAGTACGATTAGGTATTTTTTTCAAAATGTTCACTCCCTTTATTTTTAGTGTATTTATAAATTTTATACATTATTCTTCGCTTTCTTCTGCTTCATTTTCTTCTTGTGACTTTGCTATCATTTCTCTAAATTGAGTTTCACTCTTAATGTCTATTTTCCAGCCTGTTAATCTTGCTGCTAATCTAGCATTTTGTCCTGATTTTCCAATAGCTAATGATAATTGGTCATCTGGAACAATTACTTGTGCAAATTTTTCATCTTCATGTACATCAACAGCCATAACTTGAGCTGGTAATAATGCTGATGAAATGTATATTGCTGGGTCTGGGTTCCATTCAATAACATCTATTTTTTCTCCGTGTAACTCATTTATAATGTTTTGAATACGAATTCCCTTTTGCCCTACACAAGAACCAACTGGGTCAATGTTTTCATTTGGAGAATATACTGCAACTTTACTTCTATTTCCTGCATCTCTTGATACACTTTTTATTTCAATAACACCTTCATAAATTTCAGGTATTTCAAGTTCAAATAATTTTCTTACAAAGTCACTACAAGCTCTTGAAACAGTAACTTGTAAAGAGCCTTTTACTCCTCTGTCTACATTCATAACATATGCTCTTATTTTATCATTTACGTGATAATGTTCTGTAGGTACTTGCTCTTTTGCCGGCATAACAGCTTCTAGCTTTCCTAAATCTAGTACTACAATATTTCCATCTGCTTTTTGTATAATTCCAGAAACTATTTCACCTTTTCTTTCATTGAATTCTTCAAAAACAACATTTCTAGATTCTTCTCTAATTTTTTGTACAATAATTTGTTTTGCAGTTTGAGCAGCTATTCTTCCAAAATTTTTTGGAGCAAGTTCAATTTCTGCTACATCTCCAAGCATAAGTTTTTTATCTACTTTTTTAGCATCTTCTAATAGTATTTGTAAATTAGGGTTTTCTACTTGTTCTACTACATCTTTTAATGCATATATATGAATTTCTCCTGTTTCAGAGTCCATAGTTACTTTTACATTTTCTTCAGAATCAAAGTTTCTTTTATATGCTGTTACTAAAGCAGTTTCTATTGATTCTAATAAACTTTCTTTTTTTATTCCCTTCTCTTTTTCTATTTCTTGTAATGCTATTATTAGTTCTTCTGTGTCAATACCTAGTATGCTTGCTTTTGTTTTTTTCTTCATTTTTTAAATTCCTCCCTATTCCCAATTATATTTTAATTTAATATTTGAAATATTTTTTCTTTGAATATCTATTGTTTCTTCTAATTCATTAGAAGTTATAGTTATTTTTTCTTTATCAAAACTTTTTAAAATTCCTACTATATTTTTTGTTGTATTTTTTTTGCCTTTTTTCTTTTTTTCTTCTATTTCATCAGAGTTTAAAGAAATTGGACTATATAAACTTACTTCAACTTCTTTTTCTAAACTTGACTGTAAATGTTTGTCTTTTCTTAAAACTCTTTCAATTCCTGGTGAAGAAACTTCTAAGAAATATTGCTCTTTTATATAGTTTGCTTCATCTAATAAAGGATTTATTACATCATTTACTTTTTCGCAATCTTCTAAGCTAATTCCTTTTGGTGTATCAATAAAAATACGTAAATAGTAGTCTTTAGCTTCTTTTTCGTAAATAACATCATAAAGCTCATAGCCTAGTTCTTCAATAGTTTTGCCAATTAAGGTTTCTATTTTTTCTTCCATATTGAGTTCCTTTCTCAAAGATAGAAGAGTGGGATTTGTTCCCACTCTTCTAGTAATTTGTTATGCAATTATTATTATACCCTATTTCCCCAATAATTGCAAGCATTTTTTGAAATTTATACATTTTTTTATCTAATCTAATTTATTGTCTACAGGACTCAGAGCTACTTTACACAAAGTGAGCCTCTAAACGAAATGTAGTTGCTGCTGAAAGTCACAGAGCGGCTGTTCCTGCGGGAAGTCGTGTAGCTGCTGCAATAACCGCCCCTGAAAGTACAAGGATAGCCGGAATCCGTAGAGGTTTCTGTTGACCATTCCATTACATTTCCTGCCATATCTTGTATGTTACATCTTTTATCTGCATTTTCTCCTGCTTTGGCTATATTAGCATTTATACTTTTTCCATCTTGTGTTGCATAGTCTGTATCTCCTGAGTATGCCTCTATAAATATTATTGCTGTATCCCATGCATAACTATTTATTAAATCACTATAATATTTAGCACTACTTGAATATGGGTACATTGCTTTTGCAGCTATTGCTGCATTTGGTTGAGTTATATTA
>JBJFEZ010000031.1:0-1930 GCA_051891195.1 Clostridia bacterium | reverse complement strand
GATAAAATAGTAGATTTTGTTGAAAGTAAAAATAAAAAGTTAGTTTCTCTAAGTGATGATAAGTTATTAGATTTAGGATCTGTTATTCCGTTACTTGAGTACTAAATTTACTCGTTGTGCTAGTTAATTTTTTCAATAATAAAACTCCAACAAATATAGCAACCTAAGATTATCAATACTAATTTAAAGGAGGTTTACTATATGATGTTGGAGCTTAATAATTATTATATCCAGGAGTTAGAAAATTTAACAGATTTGTTTACAAATATTTTTGTAATTATAGATGATATATACAATGAAATTATACCTATTGGTATAAGGAATAGACGTAATATTAAGGATAGCAAACTTTCAGATAGTGAGATAATTACTATTAGTATAGTTGGAGAACTTTTAACTATTGACTCAGAGAAATCATTTTTTAGTTTATTAAAAAGAGAATATAAAGAACTATTTCCAAGATTAGGAGATAGAACTAGATTTAATAGAACTAAAAGAAATTTACATTTAGTAATATCTAAAATAAGAGGATATATATCTGAATTTATGCAACTTTACTCTAACAATATAAGAGTTATAGATAGTATGCCTATTCCTGTATGTGAGTTTGGAAGAGCTCATTTTAGTAAATGTTTCAAAGGCGAAGCCTCCTATGGAATATGCGCTTCTAAAAAAGAAACTTATTTCGGATTTAAATTTCATGCACTTACTACTGTAGATGGATTTTTAACTGATTATGTTATAACTCCAGCAAACATAGATGATAGAAATGCGGTATGGGATTTATGCGATAAATATAGATCTATCTCTATAATCGGAGATAAAGGATATATTAACAAAAGGCTAACGCCTGAATTAAAAAGTGAAAGAGATATAGATTTACTATTCTTAAAAAGAGAAAATAGTAGAGATAACTATCCAAAAGAAGTAAGACAACTATTATTTAAAGTTAGAAGAAGGATAGAAACTAGTTTTTCTCAATTAACAGAACAATTAAATTTAAATAAGGTTAAAAGTAAATCAATGCTAGGATTTATGACTAGAACCTCAATAAAAGTTTTGGCTCATAATATTTCATTTCTAATAAATAAATTGATGAGAAATGATGATTCTATGGCTAAGATAAAAAGATTAGTATTTGGTTAATATTTACAAATACTAATCTTTATTGGATATTGTTTTTTGAAAAAAGCAATTTACTTTATTTGTAAAATAATTTTAACTAGCACAACAGATTAAGGTAAATAATATAAGCTCTGTTTTACTTTACTTGTTAAATGTAATATTAAATTTAATTCATATTTTTCAAAAAGTATTTAGTTTTTTTTTAAAGTTCCGAATATATAGTAATAAAAAGAAAAGGAGTTGCGAAATGAAAAATACAAATAACTTAGATAATATGACAAAAGAAGAGTTGATTGAAATAATAAATCAATTAAAAGAAATAACTAAAATGCAACAAGATCTTTTAAATTCATTAACAAAACTAATTACAAAGGAATAATTAATATACTTTATTTATAATTATTAAATAACATATTACCTAAGTAAAATACATAGGCAACAAAGGAAGTAGAATAATAATGAAACTAAATAAAGATATATTAAAAATATCAGTATTAATAATAGGCTTAAGCTTATTATTAAGTATAGCTGGATAATATGAATTAAATTTAAGAACATTGTACAACAATGTTCTTTTTGTGTTTTTATGTAAAAAAATGTTGAATTTTGTAGAAAAATATATTAGAATATACTTAAGTTATTAGTAATTAGAATTTTTATAATTTATTCCTAAAAAAAATTTATTATTTTATTGTGCTTACACACAATAGAAAAAAGGGTATTGCGACAAATGCAATACCCTTTTTTCTATTTTTATATATTAAAGTGATATAAAGCTACTATTAAAAATAAGATGATATTTTAA
>JBJFEZ010000030.1:0-44632 GCA_051891195.1 Clostridia bacterium | reverse complement strand
ACAAAAAATCTAGTGTGCTACTTTTTATATTTCACACACTAGATAATACACCATCCAAATTCCGTAGAAAATAAAAAATAATGTTTACTATAAACATAAATGTATGGTATAATATTTAAGTATTAATAAAACCTTAGTAATAATAGGAGAAATAATGCCTAAATTTTTTATAAAGACAAATCAAATAAATAATGATGAAATAAAAATAACTGGAGAAGATGTTAAACATATTGCACAAGTATTAAGAGCTAAAATAGGAGAAAAATTAACAATATGTAATGTAGATAATAACTTAAACTATATTACAACAATTTCTAAAATAAGCCAAGATTACATTTTATGCCATATTGAAGATTGTAATAAAAGTTTTACAGAAAGCAATATAGAAGTTACTATATTTCAAGGTCTTCCAAAAGCGGATAAAATGGAGTATATAATTCAAAAAAATGTAGAATTAGGAGTAAAACAAATAACTCCAATTATAATGTCAAGATGTGTTGTAAAACTAGATGAAAAAACAGTAAACAAAAAAATAGAGCGTTGGCAAAAAATTGCAGAATCAGCAGCAAAACAAAGTGGAAGAGAGTATATTCCTACTATAGAAAAGCCAATTAGTGTATCTAAAGTATGTGAAAAAATTAAAGACTTTGACTTAGTATTGTTAGCTTATGAAAGTGAAGAAAATATAACTTTAAAACAAGAACTAAAAAAACTAGAAAATAATAATGGATTAAAAATAGGAGTTATTATTGGACCAGAAGGCGGAATAGACTATAAAGAAGTAGAAATGCTTAATAAAGCAGGTGCTAAAGTAATAACACTAGGGAAAAGAATTCTAAGAACAGAAACAGCGTCTGTTGCAATAATGAGCAACATTATATATGAGTATGAAATGTAAGGGAGGAAACAAAAAATGGCAACTAAAAAAGCAGAAGCAAAAGAAGAAAAAACAGAAAAAGATACATCTAGAAAAAAAGTAGCAACTGGAAATACCGAAAAAATAGTAAAGAAAAGAAGTTCGTCAGTAACAAATAAAGAAAATAATTCTAAAAGAACAAATACAACAAAGAAAAGTAGTACTAAAAAACAAGAAGATGACAAAAAAGCAACTAATGGAAATGAAAAACCAGTTTCAAACACCAAGGCAAAGAAAAATGTAAAAAATGAAAAGATAGATATAGATTCTAAAGATAAAAAAGATGAAAAAGTAACAGAACAAATTAAAGACAAAAAAAGTAAAATAAAACATAAAGAAAATTTAAAAGTAGATATTGAAAAGGTACAAACAGTAATAGAAAAAGAAGCAAAAAGTAAACAAATACCCAAAGAAGAATTAAACAAAATAAATAAAAGAGTATTTCAAAATGTTTTTTTAGCTATTATTGTTATGATTTACTTAAACTTTATTATTTTAGGATTTATAAATATTGAAAATGATGTGTTTTTAGTAGACTTAAAAGTATTTGGAATGTCTATACTTGCTTTAGCAATAGGAATTTTTGAATATGCATATAAAAAAGACAGCGGAATACATGCAATTTATGGAATTGAAGTATTAGTATTAGCTTTAATTACAATAGGATTTATTTATTTAAATATAATGCATAAAAACAAATTTATACCAATAGTAATGCTTATTGCATATGTTTTTGCAATTTACTATATTGCAAAATCTATTATAATTTATAAAAAATTAAAAAAAGAATATTTTATGAATAATATAAAAGAAATTATAAAGAGAAAAGAGGACTAATTAATGAAAAGTATGACAGGCTTTGGAAGGGCAAAGTTAGAAAAAGAAGAAAGAGAATACTTGGTAGAAATTCGCTCTGTAAACCATAAATATGCAGACATAACCGTTAAAGCTCCAAGAAACCTAATGTATTTAGAAGACAAAATTAGAAAAGCAGTATTAAATAGAGTAACTAGAGGAAAAATAGAAATATTTGTTAGTTATGCCAACTATGGACTAAATGGAAAAAACGTTATTATTAATAAAGAATTAGCAAAAACATATATAAAAGAGTTAGAAGAACTTGCTGAAGAGACAGGAATGCCTAGTGGAATAAGAATTACAGAAATATCTAAAATGCCAGATGTATTAAATGTACAATTAGAAGAAGAAAGCTTAGAACTTATATGGAATGAACTTTCAGAATGTTTAGAAACAGCTATAGATAATTTTATAGATATGAGAAGTATTGAAGGAAGTAAAATTAAAGAAGATTTGCGCATTAGATTAGGAAAAATAGCAAAAAATGTAGAACAAATTTCTAACCTTTCTACTGGACTTGTAGAAGAATATATAGTAAAATTAGAAGAGAGAATTAAAGAACTATTAAAAACAAATGAGGTAGACCAATCAAGACTAGCGCAAGAAATAGTAATATATTCAGATAAATGTTCAACAGAAGAAGAAATAACAAGACTAAAAAGTCATATAAATCAATTTGAACAATTACTAGAAACAGAAGTACCTTGTGGCAAAAAAATAGATTTTTTAGTGCAAGAAATGAATAGAGAAATAAACACTATTGGCTCTAAATCAGGAAAATTAGAAATAACTAATTTAGTAATAGAAATAAAAACCATATTAGAAGATATAAGAGAACAAATTCAAAATATTGAATAAGGAGGACATATGCAACTAATAAATATAGGATTTGGAAATATAATATCATCTGACAGAATTATAGCTATTGTTAGCCCAGAAGCCGCACCAATAAAAAGACTTGTACAAGAAGCAAAAGACAAAGGAAGAGCAATAGACGCTACTTGTGGAAGAAAAACCAGAGCAGTTATAATTATGGATTCAGACCATATAGTATTATCAGCAGTTCAACCTGAAACTGTAGCAGGAAGATTTGAAGATGAGAATACTAAAAAGGAAGAAATAGAAATATAATAGGAAAGAAGGGATATAAATGTTAGTAAAACCAACTGTATTAGAATTGTTAACAAAAGTTGACAACCGTTTTGAATTAGTTACAGCTACAGCAAAAAGAGCTAGACAAATAGCTGCAGGAAGCACACCTTTAACTCAAAAAGAAGAACCATCACCAGTATCTTTAGCAGCTGATGAAATAGCAGAAGGTAAGGTGAAAGTATGCTAGTATTGCTTTCTGGAGTGTCTGGAGCAGGAAAAGACACTATAAAAAAAGAATTAATAGAAAAAATGAAGAATGTTGAATCTCTTCCATCATTTACAGATAGAGCACCAAGAGAAACAGACATACCGGGTAAAACATATAACTTTGTAACAACGCAAGAATTTGAAGAAATGATTAATAAAGGAGAGCTATATGAATATTCAGTTCATCATGAACACTACTATGGAACTTCAAAAAAACTTTTAAATGAAAAAATTAACAATGGAAAAATTATTGTAAAAGATATTGAAGTAAATGGTGTAGAAAACTTGGTAAAATTATTAGGAAAAGATGTTAAAATAGTAACTATTTTTCTAAAAGTGCCAAAAGATGAATTAAGAAGAAGATTGGAACAAAGACCAGATAAACCAAGTTTTAAAGATATTCAATTACGCCTAAACCGTTTAGAATATGAAGAATCTAAAATAGGTATGTATGATTATGTTATAAAAAATAACAATTTAGAAAAAACAGTTAATATTATAATGGAAATTATAAAAAATGAATATAACTTAACAGAAGCAGAGTTTTAAAAACTTTGCTTTTTTAGTGATAGAAAATTACATATTTTAAAATATTAAAAGAATATGCTTTATTTAATATAATTATAGAAATTTTAAGTTAAATGTGATATACTTTCTATATGTTAATATAAGAAGGAAAAAACGTGATAGCAGAAGTAATTTTAAATAGTAATGCAAAACAATTAAATAGAGTATTTGACTATGAAATACCACAAACTCTAGCAACAAAAGTAAAAATTGGAACTAGAGTTTTTGTGCAGTTTTCTAACAGAAAAAAAACAGAAGAAGGCTTTGTAGTTAATATTAAAGAAACTTCTGAATATAAAGTAAAACCAATATTAAGTATAGATGAAAATGAATATATAAATGAAAATAATATAGAACTTGCAAAATGGATGGCAAAAAGATATTTTTGCAACATATCAGATTGCATAAAATTAATGCTACCACCAGGAACTACTACAAAGAAAATAGAAAATAGAGTAAAAGAAAAATGTGCAAACTTTGTATACTTAAAAAAAGACATAGAAGAAATTGAAGAGGAATTAGAGAATAAAAAAATAAAATCAGATAAGCAAATAAGAGCAATAAAATTTTTAGAAGAAAATGATGGAGCTTTAGTAACAGAACTAGAAGACTTTGCAGACGTTAGCAAAGCTGTCTTAAAAACATTAGAAAAGAATGGTTATATAGAAATTATAGAAAAACAAATAGAAAGAGATCCATTTTTAAACAAAAAAATAACTTCTGATAAAGCACTAAAATTAAATGAAGAACAACAAAGAGCATATAATGTTATAGAAGAAGCTATAGAGGATAACTTTAATTCAGAGTTTTTGCTATTTGGTGTAACAGGCTCACGGAAAAACAGAAGTGTATTTACAACTAATAGAAAAAGTATTAAAAAATAACAAAACCAGCTTAATGTTAGTACCAGAAATTTCACTAACACCACAAACAGTTAATAGATTTATAGCACGTTTTGGAGAAGAAAATATAGCAATACTTCATAGTAAATTATCAGTTGGAGAAAGATTTGACCAATGGAATAAAATAAAAAGAGGAGAAGCAAAAATAGTTATAGGAGCACGTTCAGCAATATTTGCTCCATTGTCAAATTTAGGTTTAATTATAATTGATGAAGAACACGACCAATCATATAAATCTGAAACAACACCAAGATATCATACAAAAGAAATAGCAAGATATTTAGCAAGACAAAATAATATATGTCTAATATTGGGAAGTGCTACTCCAGATTTAAATACATATTATAAAGCTAAAGAAGGAGATATAAGCATTTTAGAATTAACAAAAAGAGCTAATAATGCAAGTTTGCCAACAGTAGAAATTACAG
Organism: Clostridia bacterium; assembly: GCA_051891195.1. Taxonomy (GTDB): domain Bacteria; phylum Bacillota; class Clostridia; order TANB77; family CAG-508; genus CAG-273. Next base: position 39,602 of record JBJFEZ010000030.1, on the reverse strand, counting down.
ATCTAAGAAGAGAACTAGAGAAAGGCAATAAAACTATGATTAGTGGAAAACTACATCAGGCAATAAAGCAAAATTTACAAAATAAAAAACAAACCATATTATTTTTAAATAGAAGAGGTTTTTCAACCTTTATAATGTGCCGAGACTGTGGACATACTATTAAATGCAAGCATTGTAATATAACATTAACATACCACGCAAATGAAAAAAAACTAAAATGTCATTATTGTGGGTATGAGCAAAATGTAGTAACTGTATGCCCTGAATGTAAAAGCGAAAACATTAGGTATTTTGGAGCTGGAACACAAAAATTGGAAGAACAAATACATTTAATGTTTCCAGAAGCAAGCACAATACGTATGGATGTTGATACTGTAACTAAAAAGAATTCACACGAAGAAATATTAAATAAGTTTAAAAATGAAAATATAGATATATTAATAGGAACACAAATGGTAGTAAAAGGACACCATTTTCCTAATGTTACTCTAGTAGGAGTAATTGCAGCAGATAGCAGCTTAAACATAGACGATTTTAGAGCAAATGAAAAAACATTTCAAATTTTAACACAAGTTGCAGGAAGAGCTGGAAGAGAAAATGTGCAAGGAAGAGTAATAATTCAAACATATAACCCAGACAATTTTAGTATAGAATGTGCTAAAGAACAAAATTATTTGAAATTTTACAACACGGAAATAGCTATTAGAAAACAGTTGAAATATCCGCCTTTTTGCGATATAATAGTAATTGGTGTTAGTGCAGAAAACAAACAAGCAGCTTTTAAAATAACAAACCAAATACACACTTATTTAAAAAATAGAGTAATACAAGAAAATTTGGGAATTATTTTATATAAAGGAATGCCAGCACCAATAGACAAAATAAAAAATAAATATCGTTTTCGCATAATAATTAAATGTAAATTCAATGATGAAACTATAAAACTAATAAATGATATGACACAAATATATAATGAAACAAGAGAAGCAAAAAACGGTATTACAAAATTAAGTATTGATTTAAATCCAAATAATTGGACATAAAATAAATAGAATAGGAGTTAAACAAAATGGCTATTAGAATAATAAGAGAAGAAGATGATGAAATACTAAGAAAAAAATCAAGAGAAGTAGAAAATGTAGACGAAAAAATTAGACAAATTTTAGATGATATGGTAGAAACTATGCATAAATATGATGGATTAGGCTTAGCTGCGCCACAAATAGGAATTTTAAAAAGATTAGTGGTTATTGACTTATATGATGAAAAAGGACCTATAAAATTGGTAAATCCTGTAATAGTAAAGCAAAAGGGAGAACAAGAAGTAGAAGAAGGTTGCTTAAGTTTCCCAAATCAATTTGCAAAAATTATTAGACCATCAGAAATAACAATAGAAGCATTAGATGAAAACGGAAAGAAAATAAAAATAAAAGGTACAGGTCTACTAGCACAGGCTATATCACACGAATTAGACCATTTAGACGGAATTTTATTTGTAGACAAAATTATTCCTGGAACACTAGAATATGTAACACAAAAAAGTGATGAAGAAAGCAAAAAATAGTAAGGAGATGACTAAAAATGCTTAATATAATATTTATGGGAACACCGGACTTTGCACAAGAATCTTTAAAAGAGTTAGTAGAGAAGAATTACAATATTTTAGCAGTAGTAACAAACCCAGATAAACCACAAGGAAGAGGGATGAAATTAGCACAATCTCCTGTTAAACAATATGCATTAGAAAAGCAAATACCTATTTATCAACCTGAAAAAGTAAAAAACAATGTAGAATTTATAGAAGAAATAAAAAAGCTAAAACCAGATGTGATCTGTGTTGTAGCATATGGAAAAATTTTGCCAAAGGAATTATTAGAAATACCTAAATTGGGGTGTATTAATGTACACGGTTCACTACTTCCAAAATATAGAGGAGCTGCTCCAATACAATGGGCTGTAATAAATGGAGATAAAACAACAGGAATTACCACAATGTATATGGATGAAGGAATGGACACAGGAGATATGATACTAAAAGAAGAAGTAGCAATAGAATCAAACGAAACAACTGGAGAACTATGGCAAAAATTAAGTTTAATAGGAGGAAAGCTTTTAGTACAAACGTTAAAATTAGTAGAACAAGGAAATGCACCAAGGAAAAAACAAGGAGATAATTATACAAAAGCACCTATGTTAGATAAAGAAATGGCAAATATTAATTGGGAAAACCAAACAGCAGAACAAATAAAAAATTTAGTTAGAGGATTAAACCCAATAATGGGGGCATATAGCTTTTTAAATGAAAAAAAGGTTAAATTTTGGAGAGTTGAAGTATTAACAGAAAAAGAATTATTAGAGCAATTTAAAGAACTTCAAGAATATAAATACAAATTACAAGACATTCAATCAGGTACAATTTTGTTTGCAGAATCTAAAAAAGGATTATTTATAAAGGCAAATGAAGGAATAATAAAAGTGCTTGAAATACAAGCAGAAAATTCAAAAAGAATGACTGCAAAAGAATTTTTAAGAGGAAATAGTCTACAAGCTGGAAGTATTTTTGAAAGTAACAAAAATTTCAAAAAACAGTTGTAAAATTTCAACAGTATTGGTATACTTAATATATATAATTTCATAAGAAAAAAAGGAGGTATTTTTATGGAAGAAAATAAAGAAGAAAACAAAATAGAAGAGGTTGTAGAAAATGGTGGAGAAGTTTCACTAGAAAGCAATACAAATATAAAAATAGCAGATGATGTAGTTGCTGTAATAGCAGGAGTTGCAGTATCTGAAGTCCCTGGAGTGGCACAAATGTCTGGAGGATTTGCAGGTGGCATATCTGAAGTACTTAGTGGAAAAAAGAATTTATCAAAAGGAATTAAAGTAGAAGCAGGAGAAAAAGAAACAAAAATAGATGTAAACATTATAGTTGAATATGGAGCAAGAATACCTGATGTTGCTTTTGAAATACAAAACAAAGTAAAAAATGCAGTTGAAAGTATGACAGGACTAAAAGTAGTAGAAGTAAATGTTCACATTCAAGGTGTAAGTACCGAAGCTATGGAAAATAACAACAAAACAGAAGAAGATAATAATTAATTACTTTTAGGCACAAAAATTATTTTGTGCCTAACTTAAGTATAAAAGAAAGGAAGAAACAAATAAATGAAAATCTTAGATAGAATAGGACTAGCTCTTTTTTCAACACTAATTTTAATTTTATCAATTATACTTTGCTTAATAATTTTTGGATGGGTAGATACAAATTTAATCCAAGCTATTTTTGTAGCTGCAATACACAATCAAGTAACTTCAAATATATTATTAGCATTAAGTATAATATTTATATTATTAGCAATTAAATGTATTTTCTTTGATTCAACTTCAAAACACGATATGGACTATAAAAATGGGATTTTATTAGAAAATTCAGACGGCAAGCTACTAATTACCAAAGACACTATAGAAAATTTGGTAAATAACATAGTTAAAGGATTTGACAGTGCTGAAAACGTATCTACTAGAGTTGAACTAGACAAAGAAAACAATGTAATGGTGTTTATAAATTTAACAGTTAAAGAAAATGCTATTATAAAAGAATTATCTAATAATTTACAAACAAAAATAAAAACTACAATAAAAAAGACTTCGGACTTAGAAGTAAAAGAAGTTAATATTAAAGTAAAGGGAGTAGAACCTGAAAAAGTTATAGGACAGGAATAAATTAAACTGTGAAAGGAATATAAAAAAATGAAAGATTTTAAAGTATTTTGTGATAAATATGGAGGAGCTATTGTAGGTTTCATAATAGGCGTTGGATTATCAATACTTTTATTTTATACTAACTTATATAAAGTACTAATGAGCTTCGCTTTAATAATTGCTTGTATATGGCTAGGAAATTATATTCAAATAAACAAAGAAAGCGTAAAAGAAAAAACCAAAAAATTTATAGATAAACTATAAACTTTAACTTTAAGAGGAGTAACAAAATATGACAAGAACAGAAACAAGAGAATTAGCTTTTGAACTACTATATAGTTTAGAAATTCAAAAAATACCTTTAACAGAATATGAAGAACAAATTAAGTTATTCTTAGAAAATAAAGAAATAGGAATTCAAAAAGTAGAAACATATATAACAGAAACTGCAAATGGAATAAAGAAAAATGAAGATAAAATTTTAAAATTAATATCACAAAATTTAAAAGAAAAATGGGATATTAAAAGAATATCAAAAGTAAATTTAACATTGCTAAAATTAGCAGTTTATGAAATAGTTTATACAAAAATACCGTACAAAGTTGTAATAAACGAAGTAGTAGAAATAGCAAAAAAATATGGAGATGACAATTCCTCACTTTTTGTTAATGGTATATTAGCTAATATAATTAAACAATTAGAAATTAAAAACGAGGAGTAATAATGACATATAACCCAATTAGTGTAAGTGAATTAAATAAATATATAAAAGAAAAGTTTGAAGATGATGAATATTTTTCTAATGTTTTAGTAGAAGGTGAAATTTCTAACTTTAAACATCACTATACAGGACATATGTATTTTACTCTAAAGGACGAAAACTCTTTAATAAAAAGTATAATGTTTAAAACTTATACACCGCACTTAGACTTTGTTCCACAAGATGGAATGAAAGTAATGATTTTAGGAAGCATTTCTGTATTTGAAAGAGATGGAACCTATCAACTATATGCAAAAGCAATGAAACAATTAGGAAAAATAGGAGACTTAAGAGCAGCATACGAACAACTAAAGGAAAAGTTAGAAAAAGAAGGACTATTTAATAAAGAACATAAAAAGCCAATACCAATTATGCCAAAAATAATAGGAGTATTAACTTCTAACACAGGAGCGGTTATAAGAGATATTATAAATGTGTCTACTAGAAGAAATCCAAATCTACAAATACGTTTATACCCTGTACCCGTTCAAGGTGAAGGCGCTGCTCAAAAAATAGCCGAAGGCATTAAATTTATGAACCAAAATAAATTAGCAGATGTACTAATTATAGCAAGAGGTGGTGGATCACTTGAAGATTTATGGCCTTTTAATGAAGAAGTACTTGCAAGAGCTATATATGAATCTAATTTACCTATTATTTCAGCGGTAGGGCACGAAACTGATTTTACAATATCAGACTTTGTAGCAGACTTAAGAGCTCCAACACCATCCGCAGCAGCAGAACTTGCTGTAGCAAATATAGCAGAACTTAAAATAAAATTAAATACATATAATAAACGTCTTAAACAAGCTCTATTAAGAATAACACAGTTAATGAAATTAAGATATCAAAAATGTATGAAGAGTAGAATATATACAGACCCATTGAAAGAAATAAATCAAAAATATATGCTTATTGATATAAAAACAAAAGAAATGGAAAATTTTATAAATAAAAAAATACAAAAAGAAAAACTAAAAGCACAAAGCTTAATTTTAAAATTAGATTCAATTAGTCCGTTGAAAACTCTAGCTAGAGGATATAGTATTGTATCAAAGAATAAAAAAACTATAAAAAGCATAAAACAGATAGAAAAAGAAGACAAAATTACAATTCAAATGCAAGACGGAATATTAGATGCAAAAATAATATAAAATATGTAATAATATACTAAAAGGAGGGAACTAATATGAGCAAAACTACTAGAAATACTCTAATAATGATAATTATTATATTACTAATATTTGCAATTATATTTGTTTGGTATCAAAATTTTAAAACTGAACCAATAGACACAAATACTGTTAGTGGAAATGTTTTAAATGATGCTAATACAGGACTAGATAATATATTAAATAACATTTTAGATGATGAAAACAAGGAAAACACAGAAAACATAGAAAATACAGAAAACAAACAAGAAAATCAAAAAGAAGAAGATGTAGAGACTGAAAATCAAATGACCTCAAAAGAAAATAAAGCTATAAATCTTGTTAAAGAACAATGGAAAAGAGAATGGGGAAACTTAAATGATGTTTCGTTTAATGTAAGTGTTAGAAACGATGGCAAATACTTGGTTACAGTATACGACATTACTACAACACAATTAATACAAGGATATATTGTTGATGTGGATGCAGAAACAGTAAAAGAAAGATAGTTTATAGGTAAAACTTTAAAAACCTAAATTTAAAAGTAGGAAAAAAAGAAATGGCTAAAAAAGAAGAACTAGAAAACTTAAATTTTGAACAAGCAATGGCAAAATTAGAAACAATAACTACAGAATTAGAAAAAGGAGAATTAGACTTAGATGCTTCTGTTTCAAAGTTTGAAGAAGGAATGCAACTGTCAAAAAAATGTAGTGAATTATTAGATAATGCAGAAAAAAGAATTACCATTTTATTAAAAGATGGAGAAAATATAAGGGAAGAAAATTTTACACAAGAAGAGGAATAAAAAATTATGGGGAATGTTTTTATTTTTTTTAAAGAGTACAAATATATTATTGTACCATTTTTAATATGGTTTGGAATACAATTATTTAAATTATTATATGATTTAGTAAAAACTAAAAAATTTAATTTTAAAAGAATTTTACAAGCTGGAGGAATGCCAAGTTCTCATTCTGGAGTAGTGGTATCTTTAACAACAATGATAGCAAAAGACGAAGGAGTTAATTCTCCTTTATTTGCAGTGTCTTTAATATTTGCGTTCATAGTAATGTATGATGCAGCAGGAGTTAGAAGAGCAGCAGGAAAACAAGCAAAACTATTAAACAAAATAGTAGAGACTCCTGGACTAACCGGACTACAAGTATCTGAAAAATTAGTAGAAGTATTAGGACATACGCCATTTCAAGTTATAGTAGGAGGAGCTATTGGTTTTATTGCAGGATTAATTTTTTAAACTAATAAAAAATTTCAAATAAAAGGAGAAATTTATGGAAGATATTGAAATTGCAAGAAATACGAAACTAAAAAAAATTACAGAAATAGCAGAAAAATTAAATATTGAAGAAGAAAATTTGGAACAATATGGAAAATATAAAGCTAAAATTTCTCTTAAAGCATATGAAAAATTAAAAGATAAAAAAGAAGGAAAGTTAATTTTAGTAACAGCAATAAATCCAACTCCTTTAGGCGAAGGAAAAACAACAATGGCTATTGGATTAGCTGATGGATTAAAAAAAATTGGTAAAAATGCAATACTTGCACTAAGAGAACCATCACTTGGACCGGTATTTGGAATAAAAGGTGGGGCTACAGGGGGAGGACACAGTCAAATAGCACCTATGGAAGACATTAATTTACATTTTACAGGTGATATTCACGCTATTACTTCAGCAAACAATTTAATGTCAGCAATGATAGATAATCACATATACTTTGGAAATGAACTTGGATTTGACAGAGTAGTATGGAAAAGATGCTTAGACTTAAATGATAGGCAACTAAGAAAAGTAGAAACAGGTTTATCAGGAGAAAAAAACATTGTGCCAAGAGAAGATGGATTTGACATTTCGGTTGCATCTGAAATTATGGCAATTTTTTGCTTAGCAACAGATATAAACGATTTGAAAAGAAGAATTGGAAACATTATAGTTGGTTATACTAAAGAAAACAAACCAATAACTGCTAAAGATTTAAAAGCAGATGGTGCAATGACAGTATTACTAAAAGATGCAATAAACCCAAACTTAGTACAAAGCTTGGAACATACACCAGCTATTGTACACGGTGGCCCATTTGCGAATATTGCACACGGATGTAATAGTGTAATAGCAACAAAACTTGCTTTAAAATTAGGAGACTATGTTATAACAGAAGCAGGATTTGGAGCAGACTTAGGGGCAGAAAAATTCTTAGACATAAAATGTAGAAAAGCGAACTTAAAACCAGATGCAGTAGTATGTGTAGCAACAATTAAGGCATTAAAATATCACGGTGGAATGCCAAAAGAAGAAATAAAAAATGAAAGCATAGAATATTTAGCTAAAGGGTTTGCAAACTTAGAAAAACATATAGATAACTTAAAAAATTACTATGGACTAAATGTTGTAGTTGCAATAAATAAATATGCACACGACACAAATGCCGAAATAGAATACCTACAAAATAAATTAAAAGAAAAAGAAATTGATTTAAGCTTAGTTGAAAACTGGGAAAAGGGTGGAGAAGGAGCTACAGATTTAGCAGAAAAAATTGTAGAATTAGTAGAAAAACCATCAGACTTTAAATTTGCGTACGAATTAAATGAAACTATAGAACAAAAAATAAAAGCAGTAGCAACTAAAATATATGGAGCAACAAACGTAGAGTTTACAGAGGAATCTTTAAAACATATTAAAGAAATTGAAGATTTAGGTTATGGCAATTTACCGGTATGCATAGCAAAAACACAGTATTCATTTTCAGATGATGCTAAAAATTTAGAATGTAAAGAGCCATTTAATATTCACGTACAAGATGTAATATTAAAAGCAGGAGCAGAATTTATTGTTGTTTTAACAGGCAAAATTATGACAATGCCGGGACTTCCAAAAGTACCAGCAGCAGAAAATATTGATTTAGATAATTATAATAATATTATAGGTATATTTTAAAAAAGCTAAAATATTGAATAAATACACCAAAATTTGGTTAAAATAATCATAATTAAAATTAACTAAAAGTAGGTGTATTTTTTATGTTTAAAAATAAGAAAGTAATAGTAACTATGGCAGTAATAACTATAACATTTTCTATCTTTTTATTTTATAATGTATTCTTTAGAAATGACAATGTAGAAGCACTATCTAAATATGGCTCTAGAGGAGATGAAGTAATTCAAATACAAACAAAATTAAAAAGATGGGGATATTACAAAGGGAATATAGATGGAATTTATGGAAGCCAAACAGAAGCTGCAGTAAGATGGTTTCAATCAAAAAATGGCTTAGTAGTTGATGGTATAGCAGGAAAAAATACTTTAGCGGCAATGGGAATTATGAATTCTTCTAGTAGTTCTTCTAATTCAACCAACTCTAGTGATTTAAACTTATTAGCTAGACTTGTATATGGAGAAGCAAGAGGAGAACCTTATACTGGGCAAGTAGCTGTAGCTGCTGTTGTATTAAACCGTGTAAAAAGTAGTTCATTTCCTAATACTATATCAGGAGTTATTTATCAAAGTGGGGCATTTGATGTAGTAAGAGATGGACAAATAAATTTAACACCCAATAGTACAGCAAAAAAAGCAGCACAAGATGCATTAAATGGATGGGACCCAAGTTATGGAGCAGTATATTATTTTAACCCAAATACTGCAACCAATAAATGGATTTGGTCTAGACCAGCTACTGTTACAATAGGAAATCATAGATTTTGTAAATAAATAAACAATAAAAAGATTCTCTAGACTGAGAATCTTTTATAATTGTATAGAAAAAATCGCCTTGCACAAGTGGGCGTAGAAAGCTTTGCTTTCACTAACGCACACCCTTCTTATATATTACTTAGAGTTAATAGTAAAGTCTTTTGCATTTACAATGTCTGCTGTTGCTATTACTTTTAATTGTCTTGTTTCATTTGGTTCTAAGTCAGGAATACTAGCTTCAATAGTAGCAATTTCATCATTGTTATCATCTAAAATAGTAAATTTTACTGATTCTTTTATATGTTTTGATGATGATGTATTTTTAGCATCTGCTAATAAAACACTAATACCATCTTGAGAAGTAAATTTAATATTTGATATTTCTATATCTTTATATTTTTTAGTACTATTAAAAGCGCTGCTGTTGTTAAGTTTTGCTAACGAGCCATTAGTATCTATTATTGTAACATATTTTTCATTACTTTGTTCAACAGTATTATCAACATTATTGTTATTAATTTCTTGCTCCTCTTTTGGGGTAACCAATTTAACAATTACTATAATTAATAAAATTACTACTAATATTGCAACCACAGCAAATATTATTTTGCTTGTTTGCTTCTTTGATTTACTTGTATTATTTGTCATTTGAATATCATCCTTTCTATATTGTATTTATATAATGAATATTATCACAATTAATATTTATAGTCAATAATAAATAAACTTATTCTTGACAAATAAGTGCTATATTGATAATATTAAAAAAGAAAATAAAATAATGGAGGCAGTATGATTTTATACCCTAAACTTTATTTAAACAATATAAAAGAAATTTCTATGCAAATTTTAGAAGAAAAAAATTTAAAAGCTCTAATATTAGATGTAGACAATACTTTAATTGATTACGATAAAAATATATTAGAAGGAGCTAAACAATGGGCTTCTAATTTAAAAGAAAACGGAATAAAATTATGTATAGCTTCAAATTCAAACCATAAAGAAAAAGTTGAAAAAGTAGCAAAAACATTAGACATTCCGTATATATATTTTGCTAAAAAACCTTTTAAAAGTGGTCTAAAAAGAGCTCAAAACATACTAGAAGCAAAGAACGAAGAAATAGGAGTTGTGGGAGACCAAATTTTAACAGATATAATTGGTGCAAACAGATGCAAAATGTTTCCTATTTTAGTAAAACCAATTAATGAAAAAGACATTTTTATTACAAAAATTAAAAGACCACTAGAAAAAATTATTATAAAAAAATATGAAAAAAATATAAAAAAATAAATTTAGAATATATTAATAACAAAGGAGAAAAACTATGTACATAAATGATACTCACGTTTTAGTATACGTGTTAATAGGAATTTTAGGAATATTTGTTAGTCAATTTATAGTGTGGTGCAACAAAAGACTACCAGAATATAAAAAAATTTTTACTAAAGAAATATTTACAGAATATTTTAAAAACTTTAAACCAAACTATATATTGCTAATTATAACAGTAATAATGTATTTAGCGATAGTATATTATTTTGGAGTAAGTATTGATTTATTTAAATATTTACTACTTATTCCAATGCTATTAATAGCATTTTGCATTGATCTAAAACTTCAAATAATTCCAAACAGATTAACACTAACTATGTTTGAAACAGGACTATTTTTTACATTTTTATCAGTTATTGCTAATACTAATACAGGAATTACAACATTTAAAAATAATTTATTAGGAATGTTGGTTGGTGGAGGAATTTTTCTACTTATAACTTTAATTGGTGGAGCTATTGCAGGAAAAGAAGCTATGGGATTTGGAGATGTTAAACTAATGGGAGCTTTAGGCCTATTCTTCGGATGGATTAACATTATAATTATCTCTGTACTTTCATTTCTTATAGCAGCCATTATAAGTATAGGAATATTAATTTTTAGAAAAAAGAAAATGGATGAATATATTCCATTTGGACCTTTTATTGTCGCTAGCAGCTTTATAGTAATATTTACACCATTTGACTTATTAATAACTATAGTTTTAAAAATATTTACATTAGGAATGTACCAATAAAATAAGTAATAGAGGTTGTTTTATGAATAATAAAATTAAATGGTTAAGAGAAAAAATACGTGGATTAGATATGCAAGGAATAATTGTTTCTAATCCTGTCAATGTAAAATATTTAACAGGAATTGATGCAGAAGGAGTACTTTTAATAACAAGAAAAGAAAATCATTACATTACTGACGCAAGATATCTAGAAGAAGTTCAATCTACTTTAACAATAGATGATGAAATTATAGTACATAATGTAGTAGATGTAAATGAATATGACTATGAAAATTTTTTCTCTTTTTGTGAAAATGTAGGATTTGAAGAAAACTATATAACTTATGGTCAATACAAAAACTATATGCAAAAATATAAGGCAAATCACTTAGAAGAAACAGAAAATATAATAGAAAAACAAAGAATGATAAAAGATCAACACGAAATTGAACTACTTCAAAAAGCCTGCGAAATAACAGATAATTGTTTTTCTCACTTATTGCAATATATAAAAGTAGGAATGACAGAAAAGCAAATTGCTTATGAAATAGAAAAATACTTTTTAAAAAATGGAGCAGATGGATTAGCATTTGACACAATAGTAGCTTCAGGTAAAAATTCATCTAAGCCACATAGCAAAACAACAGAAAAGAAAGTAGAATTAGGAGATACTATACTTATTGACTTTGGATGTAAATATAAAGGCTATTGTTCTGATATGACTAGAACAATTTATGCGGGTTTTATACCAGAAAAGGTAAAAAATGTTTATAATTTAGTTCTAAAAAATCAATTACAAACAGAAAAAGAATTAAAAGAAGGTGCAAATATTAGGATTATATCAAAAAATGTTGAAAATGACTTTAAACTAAATGGATATAGTTTAATACATGCATTAGGGCACGGAGTAGGACTAGATATTCACGAAATACCAACCATTAGTGCTAAAAACGCCCAAACTTTAAAAGAAAATATGGTAATAACCAATGAACCAGGAATTTATATACCAGAAGAATTTGGAGTTAGAATAGAGGACACAGTTTTAATTACAAAATCTGGTTGCATAAATTTAACAAAATCAGATAAAAATTATATTATAGTAGATAAAGTAGAACATAAAGCTTGATTTTATAACAAAAAAGGTGTATAATATAAAAGCTTTTGCAAAAAAGTAATTATGTAAGTAGTAACTAACTATATAAAAATAAAAGTAATTTGAAAGGGGAAATTAAATATGGCAGACGTATATATGGCAGGAGATTTTAGAAATGGAACAACATTTGAAATGGATGGAAATGTATTTAAAGTAGTTGAATTTCAACACGTAAAACCAGGAAAGGGTTCAGCTTTTGTTAGAACAAAATTAAAAAATGTAATATCAGGAGCTGTTATAGAAAAAACATTTAACCCATCAGAAAAATATCCAGCAGCAGAAATTGAAAAAAGAGAAATGCAATACCTATACAATGACAGTGATATTTATTATTTTATGGATAATGAAACATATGAACAATTACCATTAAACAAAGAACAATTAGGAGACAGCTTAAAATTTTTAAAAGAAAATACAAATGTTAAAATATTATCATATAAAGGACACGTATTTTCAGTAGAACCACCAATGTTTGTTGAATTAGAAGTTACATATACAGAACCAGGATTTGCAGGAAACACAACTACAACTTCTGGAAAACCTGCAACATTAGAAAACGGATATGAAATTTCAGTTCCAATGTTTGTTAATATTGGAGATGTTATTCGTATTGACACTAGAACTGGTGAATATATGGAAAGAGTATAAAATGGAAGGAAACTTAAAATGTCAGATTTAAAAAATCGTTATCAAACTATATTAAATGAATTAGAAAATCATTTTCAGAATGAAGAAGACCAAAAATTTGTTACTGAAAAATTTCAAGAACTATCTGTTATGTTTATGGACGTAATTGATAGATTAACTTCTATTACAGATATGAAAATAAAAGAAGTAGAAGAAAAACAAAAAGAAATTGAAAATAAAATTTCAACAGTACAAAAAACAGTAGATGGAATTGAAAATGATATATATGAAGACGATGAATCATATGAATTTGAAATAATATGTCCTTACTGTAGCCACGAATTTGTAACAGATATAGATAATGAAAACAATGAAGAAATTCAATGCCCAGAATGTCATAATATTATTGAACTTGACTGGGACGGAGAAGACGAAGACTGTGGATGTTGTTCTCATCATTGTAATTGCGAAGAATGTGAAGATGACTGCAATTATGAAAACTATAATGATGATGAAGACGAAGATATGTAAAAACTAAAAAAGACAAAGGCAGAAGCTGAAGCAGAAGCTTTTGTCTTTTTTAGTCTTCAAATAAAAGCAAGGGGTCTATATATTCACCATCAACCCTTACACCTAAATGCAGATGAGGACCTGTTGTTGAGCCATTTGTTGGATTGCCATTTGAGTCTGTGTATTGATTACCCGGAACTCCATAAACATTTTTAGGACCAACATAACCAATAACTTGACCTTTTTTTACAATATCACCAGTTTTTACTATAAAAGTAGGAGAAACGTGGCAATATGTAAATTTCATATTATTTACAGACAAGGTAATAGTATAACCACCACCACCTAAAAAACCGGTATAAGTAATTTTTCCATCACAAATAGCAATAAGGTCACTACCTTCAGCTGCACCTATATCAATACCTTTATGATATGTACTTGCACCGAGCAGTAGGAGAACTGCGCTTTCCAAAATATGAAGTTATATAAGTATAACCTGGTGTAGGCCATACATATTCATCATTTGGATTAAAAGGGTAAAAAACAGTATTAGAATTTTCAATTAAAATATACGGACCAAAAAAACAAGAAACAAATAAAGTCACAAAAATAACAAAATTAATTAAAATATAAAAAGGCCTAAAAAAACTACTAGACATTAAAAACCTCCAATTCTAGTAGCCCCAAATTTTATAAATTAATTTTCTTTCTTTTTAAAAGCAAAAAACTTACTAATAAAGAAATTTAAAATAATAACAATTACAGTTATAATACACTTGTTAGCTAAAAATGCTATATTATCATTAAATGCAGAGTAGAACAAATGAATAACATCATTTAATAAAAATACTCCTAATATTTCTATTACCATAGTAAAAATTCTACCTAAAATAAATTTAAAAAACTCAGACCATTTTTCTTTAAAACTATTAGCAGTAGAATTAAAAACCCATTTTCTATTTGTAAAATATGCAAACAAAATAGAAGCTATAATACCAATAGTACTAGACAAATTTGCCTCTAAATTACAAATAGCCTTTAAAACAAATGAAACAACAATATTTACTATTGTTGTTAATACACCGAAAATAACATAAAAAATAACTTCTTTATTTAATAGTTTGTTTAATTTGCTCATATTTTTCTCCAAAATAATGTGGCAGGGGTAGAAGGATTCGAACCCTCACAGGCGGTTTTGGAGACCGATGTGCTACCATTAACACTATACCCCTAAATAATTAATGTATTAAAATGTGTGAACACAATTAATATATTAGCATAAAAAAAATAAAATAGCAATAATTTTTTTGAAAAATATTGCCTTTTTCATATAAAAACAATATAATCATATAAAATGTTATATATATAATTAAAATTTATAACAAAGGAAAAAATAAATGAAATATAAAATAAAAAAAAGAAAAAAAGCTGTTATGACTTGGCAAATAGTTCTACTGTTAGTGGTAATATTTTTTTTAGTTTCAACATCATACTCATTGTTATCTGAAAAACTATTTATAAATGGTACTGCTACAGGAACAAATCAAAATGGAGATATGCCAGTAATATTAGTTCCGGAAAGTGGAACAGACCAGTATGTAGTTACAGACTTGGCATCAAATGTAGCAACAATAGAAAGTCAATATATAGAAAATAATGTTTTAGTAGTAAACTATTTGGCTAAAAGTAATAAAGGAAAACCTACGAATACTAATATAAATATAGATTTTAAAAATAGTTATCCACAAACAATAGAAAATGGAACAACAACATATGAAATAACAGGAAATACTGCTTTTTTCAACAACAGTCAACCAACAATAACAACGACAACTAGCATAAATTCTGGAGAAAATGGAACAGTCTCTATACAACTAAGAAACCTAAAATTTAATTCACTTACGACAAGTGCAACCTGTAAAATACAAGTTACTTATCAAATGAATGGTCAAAATATTGAATTTTACATTCAACTAAACTTTACAAAATAATTTAAATTTATGGTGGAGATGAGGAGAGTCGAACTCCTGTCCAATACTTTTTCCACATTAACTTCTCCGAGTGCAGTTTGTTGTTTAAATTCCCTTAATAATAACACAACAAACAAATTTATTAAAAAGGTAGTTATTTGAAAATACCCACTATTTCCATAACTAAAAATAGTTTTGTTTCCCACTAATCTAACACCTTAATCTTTAAGCGTGGGCACCTAAAGTAAGATGACGTGCCTTAAATTAGGCAGCGTATGCTAATTCTCTATTATCAGCGTTTATTTTTAATTTCTCACATTATTAAAGTGGCCAAGTGAGAATCCACTACTCGCTATTAATACTTCTAAAATACTGTCGAAACCAAATACATCCCCAAATAAAGTACAATATATATTATACAATATTTTATGCAAAATAACAAGAATTATCTTATTTTTAACAAAATTTTTTATCCATTCTTTATATAAGGATTGGTGCTTTATCTTAATTTATATTAAAGAGAGCAAAAAGACTCTGTTCACATTGACATTAATCAGACAATTTTGTTAAAATAAATGCTAGAAAGAGGTAAAAAAATGGTTGATTTAAAGCAAAATGTACAATATGTAAAAACAGTTGGTCCAGCTAAGGTTCCGCTATTAAACAGCTTAAATATATATACTCTAGGAGACTTATTAACATATTTTCCAAGAGAATATGAAGATAGAAGCAAAACTAAAAACATAGCAGACCTAATAGACGGCGAAGAAGTTACTATTGTAGCAAGAGTAGTTTCAGAGGTTAATATAAACCGCATTCGTAAAAATATGGTAATAATAAAAACAGTAGTAGAAGATGACACAGGCAGATGCGCTCTTACGTGGTTTAACCAAACATATATTAAACAACATATAAAAAGAGGAGAAACATATAAATTTTTTGGAAAAGTAACAAATGAACTAAACCACTTTGAAATAAGAAATCCTGTATTTGATAAAATAGAAAATTCTAAAAATACAGGCAAAATTATGCCCGTATATCCATCTACATATAAATTATCTCAAACAGCAATAAGACAAGCAATGCAAAATGCTCTAACTATGATAAAATCAAATATACAAGAAACCTTGCCAGATTATTTACTTTCAGAATATAATTTAATGGGAATAGAACAAAGTTTAAATGAAATTCATTTTCCTACTAGTATGGAAAACAGAATGCAAGCGAGAAAACGCTTAGTATTTGAAGAACTATTAACTTTGCAACTTGCTTTGATGGAATTAAAAGGTAATAACGAAAAAAATAAAGGAATAGTGTTTGAGAAAAATGTAAAAATGTCTGATGTAATAAATAACCTGCCATTTAAGCTAACTAAAGCACAGCTAAGAGTTTTAGAAGAAATTGACAAAGATATGGAATCAGAAAAAATTATGAATAGGCTATTGCAAGGAGATGTAGGCTCTGGAAAAACAGTTGTAGCTGTTATATCTGCTTACAAAGCTGTTAAATCTGGTTATCAAGTAGCAGTAATGGCACCTACAGCAATACTTGCAACACAACACAAAGAAGAATTTAAAAAAATATTAGAGCCACTAGGAATAAAATGTGAGCTTTTATTAGGAGCAACAACTGCTAAAAATAAACGAGAAATTTTAGAAAAGTTGGCAAAAGGAGAAATTGATGTTTTAATAGGTACACACGCATTACTTACAGAAAATGTTACATTTAAAAATTTAGGTCTAGTTGTAACAGATGAACAACATCGCTTTGGAGTAAAACAAAGAACAACAATTATATCAAAAGGAAATAATCCAGATACATTAGTTATGACAGCAACTCCAATACCAAGAACTTTGGCTTTAATATTATATGGAGACTTAGATATATCTATAATAGATGAATTACCACCAAATAGAAAAAAAATAGAAACATATTCTGTTACTAAAAGAATGGAAGAAAGAATAAATAATTTTATTAAAAAGAATATAGATGAAGGTAGACAAGCATATGTGGTTTGCCCACTAGTAGAAGAAAAAGAAGGAGAAGAGGAACAAGAAAAAAGCGACTTAAAAGCTGTAAAAGAGTGGACTAAAATATATGCAGAACAAATCTTTCCGGAATACAGAGTAGAATGTGTATATGGAAAAATGAAACCAAAAGAAAAAGACGAAATTATGAGAAAGTTTAAAGAGGGAGAAATAGATATACTAGTATCTACAACAGTTATAGAGGTAGGTGTAAATGTACCAAATGCTAATATAATGGTTGTAGAAAATGCAGACAGATTTGGACTAGCTCAACTTCATCAATTAAGAGGAAGAGTAGGAAGAGGAGAATATCAATCTTATTGTATATTAAAATATAATAGTAAGTGTTCACAAGTTGGAAGAGAAAGAATGAAAACAATGCAAGAAACAAACGATGGATTTGTTATAGCAGAAAAAGACCTAGAACTTAGGGGAACAGGAGAATTTTTTGGAACTAAACAACACGGAATCCCCGAATTTAAAATAGCCAATTTATTTGTAGACATGCCAATGCTAAAATCAGTACAAAGTGTAGCGCTAAAAATAGAAAATGAAGACCCAGGATTAACACTAGAAAAAAATAAAACATTACGAAAACTAGTAGAAAACAAACTAGAACAAAGTGTATCTTTGTAGAAAAGCCTTGACATTTACATAAAAAAGCAATATTATATATATATTAAAACTAGAAAGGAGAGGCCTATGTATACACAAATGTTAACAACAAAAAAAGGTGGAGAACTTATAAGCTTTAAAGTAAATGGCGAAGAAAAAATACATCAGGGAGAGCAATGCATAGACGAGAACGGTAAAGTATACTGGAAAAGACATTCACCTGTATTATTTCCTATTGTTGGTAAGCTAAAGAAAAATCAAACCTTAATTGGTGGAAGAACATATGAACTTATGCCAAATGGATTTGCTAGAGACTTAGAATTTGAACCAATAACAAAACTAGACCACTTTCATTCTTATGTTTTAAAAAGCAACAAATACACATTAACTAGATATCCTTACGACTTTGAACTATATAATACATATAGAACCGAAGAAAACAAACTAACTACTATATACAAAGTAGTGAATACAGGACTAATAAACTTACCATTTGGTATAGGAGGGCATCCTGCTTTTAAAATAGATATAAATGAACTAAAAAAAGGTAATTATTATTTAGAATTTGAAGAAGATGAGGATAAAATTCACTTTTTATATTTAGTGGATGGACTAGTTGGCATAGACTACGCAAAAGACAGAATAATAGCAAAAAGAATTATATCAATAGATTCACATACATTTGATAATGATGCGCTTATTATGAAAGGAATAACTTCAAACAAAATTAGCCTAAAAAATAAGGAAAGCGGAAAAACAATACTTACTATGGACTTTACAGGATTTCCATATTTAGCAATATGGTCTAAACCTAATGCACCATTTATTTGTATTGAACCTTGGTATTCAATAGCAGACAATGTAAAAAGTTCAGGAATATTTACACAAAAACAAGACATTATTTCATTAAGACCTAATACATCATTTGAATGTAAATATACAGTAGAATTTTTCTAAAAGGAAAGAAAGTTATAATATGGGGAAAACAATTTTAATAATATTAGGACTAATTTTATCAATGTGTGGAGTTATTTGCATTTTTGATGCAAGAGTAATAACTAAAAAAATATTTAGTTTTGGAGATCAAAATGAAGCTACTATGGGGCTAAAAATACTAGGATTTTTATTTTCTATAGCAGGAGCAATTATAATATATTTTAATGTAATTTAACAAAAAATTTAAGCTAATAACCCTGTACAATTAATTGCAGGGTTACTTTAATTAATATAATACAAAAAACAAATAAAAAATTATAGGAGAAACTGATGAATAAAAAGTGGGAAATAAGTAAAATAGAAGAAAAACTAGTAGATAAAATAGCTAAAGAAAACAACTTAAGCAATTTGTTAAGTAGTATACTTGTAAATAGAGGAATTACAACAAAAGAACAAATTAGAAAGTTTTTAAATCCTACAAGAGACGATTTTCACGATCCTTTTCTAATGCCAGATATGGAAAAAGCTGCACAAAGAATTTTACTAGCAATAGAAAATAAAGAAAAAGTAATTATATATGGCGATTATGATGTAGATGGAATTACAAGTATAACAGTACTTAAAAAATTCTTAGAAGAAAGAAATTTAGAAGTAGAAGCATACATACCTAACAGATTAAATGAAGGTTATGGACTAAATAAGCAAGCTATAAAAACTATTAAAGAACAAGGCTATTCTTTAATAATTACAGTAGACTGCGGAATTTCAGCAATAGAAGAAGTTGAATATGCAACTGAACTAGGAATGGAAGTGATAGTTACAGACCACCACGAGCCAGTAGAAGAATTACCAAAATGTTTAGCTGTAGTAGATGCAAAACGTAAAGATAGTATATATCCATTTAATCAATTAGCTGGAGTAGGAGTTGTATTTAAATTAATACAAGCAATTTCAATTAAACTAAATTTAGATGCAAAAGAATATTTAAAATATTTAGATATAGTATGTGTAGGAACAATATCAGATATAGTTCCATTAATAGATGAAAACAGAGTTATAACAAAACTAGGACTAAAATTAATACCAATGACAAAAAACATTGGACTAAAAGTATTAATAGATAGTATAGGATTTAAAGAAATAAATTCAACTGCCATTTCATTTGGAATAGCCCCTAGAATAAATGCCTGTGGAAGAATGGGAGAAGAAATTGAAGCCTTAAAACTATTTTTAACTCAAAGTAAAGAAGATGCTGTAAAAATAGCAGAAAAGCTAAATCAATATAATACAGAAAGACAAGAAACAGAAAAACAAATATTTAAACAAGCAATAGAACAAATTGAAGCCAAAAAACAAGATAAGCCTTGCATTGTTTTAGGACAAGAAGGCTGGCATCATGGAATTATTGGTATTGTTGCATCAAAAGTAACAGAGATATATTTTAAACCAAGTATTCTAATTTGCTTTGAAGGAGAAGAAGGAAAAGGATCAGGAAGAAGCATACCAGGTTTCAACTTACACGATGCTGTAATGAATTGTAGTAAATATGTTGAAAAATTTGGCGGACATAGTATGGCAATAGGTATTAATGTAAAAAAAGAAAATTTTGAAAAATTTAAAAAAGAATTTGAAGAATATACACAAAAAAGTAACATTAGTGATATAATACCAATTATAAAAATAGATAATGAAATAGATATAAGAAAAATAAATATACAAGATGTAAAAGACTTAAACTTATTAGAACCATATGGAGAAGCTAATAAAGTACCTTTATTTATAATTAAAAACTTAAAAATTCAAGCTATACGTTCTTTGTCAGAAGGAAAACATTTAAAATTAAAGTTAGGAGTAGACAATTATATTATAGACGCTATAGGCTTTAATATGGGAGATTTAAATGAAAGATATTTAATTGGAGACAAAGTAGACATAGTTGGAAATATAGAAGTTAATAATTTTTTAGGAAATGAACAAATACAAATCAATT
This sequence comes from Clostridia bacterium, assembly GCA_051891195.1. Lineage (GTDB taxonomy): Bacteria > Bacillota > Clostridia > TANB77 > CAG-508 > CAG-273. Next base: position 18,411 of record JBJFEZ010000030.1, on the reverse strand, counting down.
TAAAAGATATTAGAAAAACAATATAACTAAAAGGGGTGAAAATATATGTCAGAAGTAAAGCAAATGGAAATAACAGACGTTATTACACTAACCAAAAAAAACAACAAAAAATCAGATAGTAAACTTATAAAAAAGGCATATGAATATGCAAAACTTAACCACGGAGAACAACTAAGAAAATCGGGAGAACCATATATTATTCATCCTGTTCAAGTTGCATATATTTTAGCTACATTAGGACTAGACGACTCTACCATATGTGCTGCACTATTGCATGATGTTGTAGAAGACACTGAGATAACAAAACAAGACTTAGAAAAAGAGTTTGGAGAAGAAATAGCTGAATTAGTAGATGGAGTAACAAAGCTTAGCAAATTAAAATATGCCAGTGTAGAAGAACAACAGGTAGAAAATTATAGAAAAATGTTCTTAGCAATGGGAAAAGATATTAGAGTAATTTTAATAAAGCTAGCAGATAGACTTCACAATATGAGAACACTAAAACATTTAACACGTGATAGACAAATTGCAAATGCAAGAGAAACTATGGACTTATATGCACCATTAGCAAATCGTCTAGGTATGTATTCTTTAAAGTGGGAATTAGAAGATTTAGCATTTAAATATTTATATCCTGAAGAATATCGTGAGTTAGTAGAAGGTATTAGCAAAAAAAGAGAAGAACGTTTAAAATTTATAGACAACATAATGGGTCAAATAAGGCAAGAATTAAAAAAACAGCATATAGAAGCAGAAATAAATGGTAGAGCAAAGCACTTATATAGTATTTATAGAAAAATGAAAAGAGATAATATTACTTTAGACCAAGTATATGACTTATTTGCCTTAAGAGTAATAGTAAACTCTATAAAGGATTGCTACGCAGTTTTAGGTGTAGTACACGAATTATATAATCCAATGCCGGGAAGATTTAAAGACTATATTTCTGTTCCTAAACCTAATATGTATCAATCTTTACATACTACATTAATAGGAGACAAAGGAACTCCATTTGAAGTACAAATACGTACTTGGGATATGCACCGTATAGCAGAATACGGTATTGCTGCACATTGGGCATACAAAGAAGCTAGCTTTATGGGCAATAAAAAAGCTAATGTAAAAGTTGAAGAAGACAAACTATCTTGGATTCGTGAAACTTTAGAGTGGCAAAAAGATATGCAAGATCCAGATGAATTCTTAAACACATTAAAAACAGAACTTTTTGAAGATGAAGTATATGTATTTACCCCTAAAGGTAAAATAATTTCTTTGCCAAAAGGAAGTACCCCAATAGACTTTGCATATAATATTCACGCTGAAATTGGAAATCATATGACAGGTGCAAAAATAAATAGCAAAATGATGCCTATAATTACACAACTTAAAAACGGAGATATAATAGAAATTATAACATCCGACCAATCAAAAGGTCCAAGCCGTGATTGGCTTAAATTTGTAAAAAGTTCAACTGCCAAAAGCAAAATTTTAGCTTGGTTTAAGAAAAATGACAGAGAAGAAAATATAATAAAAGGTAAAGACTTAATAGAAAAAGAAATAAAGAAAATAGGAATGACACATGCAGAAATTTACAAATCAGAGTATATTCAGGCAGCTTTAGATAGGTACAAATATAGCGAGATAGACGAAATGTATGCAAGTGTTGGGTTTGGAGCAATATCACCAGGCAAAATTGTTGCTAGAATGTTAGAAGAATATCGTAAAGAACACCAAACTGAGAACTTAGAAGAAAAGTTAGAAGAACTTTCAAAAGAAAAAATTGACAAAACAAAGCCATCCAAAACAGGTGTTGTTGTAAAAGGAATAGATAACTGTTTAGTAAAACTATCAAAATGTTGCAATCCACTTCCAGGAGATGATATTATAGGATATATCACAAAAGGTAGAGGAGTATCAGTGCACCGTAAAGATTGTGTAAATATAAATGATTTATTTTCACAAGAAAATAGAATGATAGATGTATACTGGCACGAAGCAGAAAAAACAAAATATAATGTAGATATTGAAGTTTATGGAAACGAAAGAAATGGTCTATTAGCAGATATTATTAGAGAAGTAGAAACAAATAAAACAAAACTAATGGCTGTAACATCTAGAGCAAATAAAGAAAAAATTTCAATTACAGAAATAACAGTAGAAGTAGAGAACATAGAAGAACTTAATAAAGTATTAAAACAATTAAGAAAAATAGACAGTGTTTATGAAGTTAAAAGAAAAAAATAATAACATAAGAAAGAGTGAAATTAAAATGATACTAAAGCAAATTAAAGTTAGCAGTGGAATGATTAGTGAAAAAACTAATTGCTATATTGTACAAGATGAAGAAACAAAAGAGACTATGGTAATTGATCCCGGCGGAGAAATTAATAAAATTATAGAGATGCTAGACATATTGGAAGCAAAATTAAAATACATTTATTTAACTCATTGCCACGGAGACCATATTGGAGCATTAAAAGAGCTAAAAGAATTAAAAGGTGGAAAAATTTTAATACATAGATTTGATGCAGAAGGGTTATATAATAAAAACATTAGTTTAACAGATTATGTAGGTGTAGAAGATGTGGCTTTAGAAGCGGACTCTAGATTAAATGATGAAGACATAATACATATAGGAAATATAGAATTTAAAGTAATTCATACACCAGGGCATACTGCAGGAGGAAGTTGCTTATACTGCAAAAAGGAAGGACTATTATTTTCAGGTGATACACTATTTCACGGAACTTGGGGAAGAACAGATTTGCCAACCAGTAACTTTCAAGATATAATAAATTCAATAACAAATAAGTTACTAAAGTTACCGGAAGACACTATAGTTTATCCAGGACACGGAAAATCTACAATGATTAAAGAAGAGCTACCTATATATTGTGAACTTAAACCACGTGAAGACTAAATTTGAAAAATAAATTAAAGGAGAAAGAAGAATGATAACTGAACCAAGAACTTTGGCAGGATTTATGGAGTTATTGCCAAACGAGCAAATACTATTTGAACAAATGAAACAAAAAATAGAAAAGACATATCAAAAATTTGGTTTTTTACCATTAGACACACCAGTACTAGAATTATCAGAAGTATTGCTAGCAAAAGCTGGAGGAGAAACAGAAAAGCAAATTTATCGTTTTCAAAAAGGTGATACAGATATAGCTATGAGATTTGACTTAACTGTACCACTTGCTAAATATGTTGCTAAAAATTATGGAAATTTAAGTTTCCCTTTTAGAAGATATCAAATAGGAAAAGTATATAGAGGAGAAAAAACTCAAAAAGGAAGATTTCGTGAATTTTATCAATGTGATATAGATATTATAGGAGACGAAGAATTAGGAATTATTAATGATGCAGAAATACCTAGCATTATATATAACTTAATATTAGAACTAGGATTTAAAGACTTTACTATTTGCATAAACAATAGAAAAATATTAAATGGATTATTTGAAGAAATTAATCAAAAAGAAAATGCAACTGATATATTAAGGGTTATTGATAAAATTGAAAAAATAGGAAAAGAAAAAGTTATAGAAGAATTACACGAAATAGGATTACAAGAACAAGCGATTAATCAAATTATGAACTTTATTGAAATTCAAGGTACTACAGATGAGAAAATAGAAAAATTAAAAAATCTAGATATATCTAATGAAACTTTTAAACAAGGTTTAGAGGAACTAGAATTAGTTGTAAAATATATTAGAACATTTAATGTTCCAGATACACATTTTAAGGTAGATTTAACAATAGCTAGAGGTTTAGACTATTACACAGGTACAGTATACGAAACATTCCTAAATGATTATAAAGAAATAGGAAGTATATGCTCAGGAGGAAGATACGAAAACCTAGCAGAATATTATACAGACAAAAAGTTGCCAGGAGTAGGAATTTCTATAGGATTAACAAGACTATTTTATAAACTAAACGAATTACAACTTATAAAAGCAGAAAAACAATCTATGGCAGATATTTTAATAATACCTATGCTCCAAGATATGTCTGTACCTATAAAACTTGCAAATGATTTACGCACACAAAATATAAACACAGAAGTATATTTAAATGACAAAAAACTAAAAGCAAAATTTAAATATGCAGATAAATTAAAAATTCCATATGTTATTGTAATTGGTGAAGATGAAATAAACTCAAACACAATAAAACTTAAAAATATGGAAACTGGAGAAGAAGAAACATTAAATTTGGATGCAGAAGAAATTAAACAAGCTATAAAATAAACTCATAATCTCCTTTGCCCAAGCATATACTCGTATATAAGAGTATATCTTAGGACAAAGGAGAAATTTTTTATATATGATTAATATGGCAGTAATTAACTTAAAAGATATTATTAAATATATAATAAAAATAACTATTGTAATTACACTTGTTATAGGTGCAATAAAATATTTTTCCAAATCAAAAGATAATATTAGTAAAAATATACAAAAACTAGGAGAGGTTTCTTTAGCATCATCCTGTTTAAACACTACTATACCAGGAATTGCAAGTATAAACAGTAATACAAAAGAAAAAACATCTACACCAATACTTTCATATAAATTAGCATTAGGATTAAATTTAGGTATGATGTCATATGTAGAAACAACTTCAAATAAAGTAGAAGAAGACAACAAACAAGAAATTCAAAGTAATAATGTAAATACTGAAGAAAAACCAGTAGAAAAAGCACAAGAAGGACTACAAACTGAAGTACAAAGCTCTAATGTGCCAGAAAAATATACAACACAATATAATGGAGTAAAAATAAAAAACGAAGCAAAATATAAACTAACTACAGAAATACTAACACCAAATATTACAGTAAATGCTGAAAATATATTAATATTTCATACACATTCCTGTGAAAGTTATACCGCAACTGAAGAAAATCCATATAAAGCAACAGGAAATTTTAGAACAACAGATAAAAAACATTCTGTAATAAGGGTAGGAAATGAGCTGGAACTTCAACTAAAAAGCTATGGATATAACGTTATTCACGATGAAGAATATCACGATTATCCATCATACAGTGGTTCATACAGTAGCTCTTTAAAAACAGTAACTCAATTATTAAAAGAAAATGAAAATACAGATGTGGTAATAGATATACATAGAGATGCAATAGGAGACTCAACATATGCACCTACTGTAAAAATAGGAGAAGAATATGCTGCACAGCTAATGTTTGTAATAGGTGGAAATGGAAGTAGCATAAAGCACGAAAACTGGCAGCAAAACTTAAAATTTGCAATAAAAGTACAAGAAAAAGCAAATGAACTATATCCAGGACTATTCAAACCAATTATACTTAGAAAATCAGGATATAATCAGCACGTAGCAAAAGCAGCTACAATTATAGAAGTAGGGGCAACTGGAAATACTTTAGAACAAAGCATGGTTAGTATGAAGTATTTAGCAAAAGTATTAAGTGAGGTTGTAAAATAATTTTCTTTTTTTAATACAAATTATTGAATTAATAAATCTATTAGTATAGAATATATGTATAATACAAAAGAGGAACAATTCTTTTTCACTCCAATTTGTTCCTAAAGGAAGGAATGAGATTTAAATATGCAAAATATAAAGTTGAATTTAGAAAATAGTAAAATAGAACAAGCAGAAATAATGAATTATTCTAAAAAAGTATTAGAAATACACGAAGAATTACACCAAAAAGCAAATGATGAAAACGAATTTTTAGGCTGGTTAGATTTACCTACTAAATATGATAAAAAAGAAGTAGAAAAAATAAAAAAAGCTGCAAAAAAAATACAAAGTGATTCAGAAATTCTTCTAGTAATAGGAATAGGTGGGTCATACTTAGGGGCAAGAGCAGTTATTGAAGCTCTAACTCACACATTTTACAACTATTTACCTACACAGCAAAGAAAAACTCCTCAAATTCTATATGTAGGAAACAACTTAAGTCCTAGTTACATAAATGATATAATAGACCTAATAGGAAACAAAGACTTGTCAATAAATGTAATTTCAAAATCTGGAACAACAACAGAACCAGCAATAGCTTTTCGCATTTTTAGAGAATTATTAGAGAACAAATATGGCTTAAAAGAAGCTAAAAAGAGAATATATGTTACTACAGACAAGAAAAAAGGTGCATTAAAACAAATTGCTAGTGAAGAAAAATATACAACCTTTGTTATTCCTGACAATATAGGAGGAAGATACTCTGTTTTAACAGCAGTAGGACTATTGCCTATAGCAACAGCTGGAATTGACATTAACAAATTATTAGATGGGGCAAAATTTGCGCAAGAAAAATACTCAGACAAAACTTTAAAATATAACGACTGCTACAAATATGCAGTGGCTAGAAATATATTATATAAAAATGAAAAAAATATAGAAATATTAGTAAGTTACGAGCCAAAACTACATTATATAATAGAATGGTGGAAGCAACTATTTGGAGAAAGTGAAGGAAAAGAAAATAAAGGAATTTATCCAACAGGAGCAGAATTCACAACAGACTTACATTCATTAGGACAATATATTCAACAAGGTAGAAAAAATCTTTTTGAAACAGTAATTAATATAAAAGAACCTATGTCAAACATAGATATTAAACCAGATGAAGACAATTTAGATGAATTAAATTATCTAGCTGGAAAAGGACTAGACTATATAAACAAAAAAGCAATGGAAGCAACTATAGCTGCACATACTGAAGGAGACGTGCCAAACATTGTAATTGAAATGGATAAATTAGATGAATATACATTAGGACATTTAATTTACTTCTTTGAATTAGCCTGCAGTGTATCAGGAAAATTATTAGGAGTAAACCCATTTAATCAACCTGGAGTAGAAAACTATAAAAAGAAAATGTTTGAACTACTAGGAAAACCAGGATATACTAAAAAAGAAGAAACAGAAGAAAAACCTGTAAAATCAAAAAGAGGAAGAAAAAAGAAAATAGAATAAACGTAAAATAAACAACAAAGAAATTGCTAATAAAATAGAAAAAATATAACATTTTTGTTGACAAAGAAAAGCCAAATATGCTACAATATATTTTGTCAGCAGAGATATGCGGATGTGGCGGAACTGGCAGACGCGCTGGTCTTAGGAACCAGTGCCAACGGCGTGGGGGTTCGAGTCCCTTCATCCGCACCAAAGGATAACATCGTCGCACTAGACGAAAAACAAGGAATCAACTGTAAAATGTTGATTTTTTGTTGCCTCTTATTGAAAAAGAAAGGATTTAGTTTAGGAGAACAGAAGGAAAAACTATTACAACTTTGTAAATTTAAAGAATATGAAGTTAATTCTTTAAGGTCGCAAATTGCGACCTTAGATGAAAATGCTGGTAGAGGTAAAAATCATGAAGAAAATATTAAACAAAAAATATTCTTTGAAGGACAAATATATGATGCATACAGTTTAATAATTGATATTATCAAAGAAGCAAATACGAAGATTTTAATAATAGATAATTATATAGATGATAGTGTTTTAAATAACTTGTAGAATTTTAGAAACTATGATATTATGATATTGTAATGTAATATTTTCAAAAGAAGAAAGAAGACGGACATGCGGATGAAAAAAAGTGTAAAAATTGCTTTAGTTACTACAATTATACTTATCATTACAATTATATTAGGAGTTATAATAGTATCGGATAATAGCAATACTTATAATAATATTGAAGAAAGGATGTACCAATAAAATTGTTAAATGCGAAAAATGTCAAAATGAACATAATACTACAGTAGATGAACTTTTATCTACTGCTATGAGCAAAGAAAAAAGATATAATGGGAGATGAAAAATAATAATGAAAAATAAAAAAGTTATAATTTTATTAGTTGTTATAATGTTAGCACTTATAGTAATAGGGGTTTGTTATTTTTATAATAAAAGCTTTAAGGAGGATATTGTATTTATTGAATATTCTTTTGGTGGAGGATACGGAACACAAGCAGACTGTGAAACCATTTTCATTAAATTTAACGATGATAATAAAGTAGAAATTTCAGCAATTGGAGGAAAAATAAATAAAGTTATTTCTATAAATGAAGATGATGTGAATGAGCTAAAAAATATTATAAAAGAAAATGTTCCTAAATTAAAAGAAGATTTATCAAATAATCATGTAATGGATGGTTCATCTTCACATATAACGATAAATGGAACACATAAATTTGGAGGTTATGCAGTAAATGATGAAAACTATCGTAAAATAACAAGTAAAATTTATGAAATAGTTGGACAAGAAGAAATAAGAAACATTAGAGAAAAAATAAAAGAATATTATGATGAAGATTAATTTTACAAAGCTATAATACCGCAAGTATGTCATATATTTTTCATCTTCATCAAAACAAGCAACGTACATTGGCTCTCTACGAGTGCTATTAGCTTCACTGGTATAACGCAATTTTCTAACACTTTTGTTTATTATACACAGATAATTTTAATTTGCCCAATATTCTTATTTATAAAAATTTGATTTTTATGTTAAATTGTAGTAAAATATATTAAACGACTCTGTTGATTAAAGATTTATAATTAGCAGATTCATTAACCAAAACCTAACTACTTGCAAAATAAAAACTTTGGGAGGACAGCATATGCACATCTTAACTATTATTGTAAGTTTTCTAGTTGTTTTTTGGACAATTATGTATATTGTTGCAGCAATGTATTATATTATACATGAAAAAAATGAAACAGTTAGTTTTATGACAAGGACTATTATTTCTGGTATAATATGTATATTGCTTACAGTACTAATTATTATTCTAGCAATCCAGAAAGAAAAAGTTTATATACATCTTATCTTTCTAGTGCTATGGATATTAAGTACTATTTGTGATGCTAAAACTACAGCAAGACTTGTGAATAGCAATATAAGTGATGATCTTGAGGTAGAAATGGAATAGGTAGCATAGAAATTGCTGTTATAACAAAAAATGCAAGAAATTAGGTTTTGAAAAAAGACGGACAAACTGTTCGTCTTTTTCTTTTATGAAAATAGTTAAGAAAAAATAGAAATTATTAAAAAACTATAGAATTATTAATAAAGGTATGTTATGATGTATAAAAATAAAAAAGAAAGGAGAAAATATAATGAAAAACTCAACTAAAATTATAATTGGTGTAGTTGCAGTAATTGCAATAATTGCAGTAATTGTAGCAGTAGTATTTATAAATAAAGGAGCAAAAGAAAATCAAAAAACAAATTTACCACAAGTAAATAGTGCAGAAGATTTAACAACTATAATTAATAAGGTATATGAAGGAGACACATCAGTATTTCCTAGTACACAAACACAAACTGTAGACGTGACAGATAATGAATTAGTACAATCTTTTACAGGACTTGAAAATGGAAACGACTTAGAATATTTGGCAGTATCTGAACCTATGATAAGCTCACAAGCATATTCATTTGTACTTGCAAAGGTAAAAGATGGAGTGAATGCAAATGAAGTAGCAAAACAAATGTCTGAAAAGGTAAATACAAGAAAATGGATTTGTGTATCAGCAGAAAAATTATATGCTACTAATAGTGGCAATATTGTATGTCTTGTAATGGCAAATGAACAAATGGCACAATCAGTTTATGAAAAATTTAAAACATTAGCTGGTACAACAGGACAAGAATATGAAAAAACAGAGCAATTAGACGAATTACCACCAGAAATTTACTAAAACAAAATAAGAAAAACAATTATTGATATCGCAATATAAAATGGAAAAATCTATTTAATATGGCGATATCATTTTGTAAGGAGAAAAAAATCATGGTATTTTCTAGCATTACATTTTTATTTTATTTTTTGCCAATGGTACTAGCTATTTATTATATTGTACCAAAAAAATGGAGAAACTTAGTATTATTAATTAGTTCTTTTATTTTTTACTTTTACGGAGAGCCAACATATGTGCTATTAATGGCATTTTCAATAATAACAACATATTTATTTGGAATACTTATAAGTCGTTATCCAAAACAAAAAAAGTTATTTTTAGTCTTATCAATTTGTGTTAGTATAGGGCTATTAGTGTACTTTAAATATTTTAATTTTATTATGGAAAACATTAACTTATGGCTTGCTAATAAAATTGATTTTATCTATGTAGCATTGCCAATAGGAATTTCATTCTATACATTTCAAATGATTAGTTATTTAGTAGATGTTTATAGAGGACAAGCCAAAGTGCAAAAAAACATATTAAAATTAGCAATGTATGTTTCTTTGTTTCCACAGCTAATAGCAGGACCTATTGTTAGATATACCACTATAGAACAACAACTAGAAAATAGAGAATATTCAATTAAAAAATTTGCATTAGGAGTTAGAAGATTTATTATTGGATTGGGAAAAAAAGTTTTAATAGCTAATGTACTTGGAAATCTCAGTGCAACTTTTTTAGCAAGCAATGACTTGAGTGTTCTATACTATTGGCTTTATGCTATTGCTATTATGCTACAAATTTATTTTGACTTTTCTGGATATTCAGATATGGCAATAGGATTAGGAAAAATGTTTGGATTTGAATTTTTAGAAAACTTTAATTACCCTTATATTGCTACTAGCATTACAGATTTTTGGAGAAGATGGCATATTTCTTTAAGTAGCTGGTTTAGAGACTACATATACATACCATTAGGAGGCAACAGAGTAAGCACTTTAAAATGGATTAGAAATATTTTAGTTGTATGGTTACTAACAGGTTTATGGCACGGAGCAGCATGGAACTTTATAATATGGGGATTATATTTTGGTATATTATTAATTTTAGAAAAACTAATTTTAGGAAAAATTTTGCAAAAACTTCCTAAATTTGTTGGAAGAATATATACACTACTAATAGTAATGATTAGCTTTATTATATTTAACGGAGAAGGAACAAAACAAATTTTACAAAATATTGGTGGACTAGTAGGAATAGGTGGAATACCATTATTATCAGTAGAAAGTATTTATTATTTTAAAAGCTACTTTATAGCAATATTAGTAGGTATTATAGGTGCTACACCAATTCTTAAAAATATAGCAAACAACAAAAAAATCTATAAAATAATTAATGTATTAGAACCTATCTTTTTACTAGTAATTTTTCTTGTATCTACTAGCTACATTGTAGATGGTTCATTTAATCCATTTCTGTATTTTAGATTTTAGGAGGCAAAAGGTATGAAAGATGAAACAAAAAATAAAATAATTACTATAGGATTTGCTATTATATTAATAACAGTATTTATTATAAATATTGCTATAAAAGATAAAACAATTTCTAACACAGAAAGAAGAAAATTGGCTCAATTTCCAGAAATTACAGTTAAGAAGTTACTTAATGGAGAAGTGGCAAAAAAATGGGAAGACTATGCAGTAGACCAATTTGTAGCAAGAGACTACTTAAGAGAAGTTAAATCTTTTTATAATACCAATATATATAAACAAAAAGATAATAACAAGTTATTTGAAAAATATGGAACAATTTATAAAATGGAATATCCATTAAATACGAACAATGTTATAAAAACAGCTGAAAAAATAAGAGATGTACAAGAAAAATATTTAAAAAATAATAAAGTGTATTATGCTATTATTCCAGATAAAAACTATTACTTGCAAAATGATGATCATTTAAAAATAGATTATCAAACTTTAAAACAAACTATGGAAAGCAAACTACAAAATATGCAATATATTAATATTTGGAACAGTTTAACTCTTGAAGATTATTATAAAACAGACCTTCATTGGAGACAGGAAAAATTGCAAAACACAGTAAAAGTTCTTCAAAAACATATGAATTTAGAACCAATATCTACAAAATACGACAAAATAGAAGTTGGGAATTTTTATGGAGCATATTATGGGCAGTTAGCTGCAAATGTTTCTGCTGACAAAATGTATATATTAAATAATGAAACTATAGAAAATTGCATAACATACAATTATGAAACAAAAAAAACAGGCAAAGTATATGAAAAGCCAACTTCATCAGATAAATATGATATTTATTTATCAGGGGCTACACCACTAATTACTATAGAAAATAAAAATGCTTCTACACAAAAAGAATTACTGCTATTTAGAGATTCTTTTGGAAGTAGTATAGCACCATTATTAATGGAAAATTATAAAAAAATAACATTAATTGATTTAAGATATATTTCAAGTACTTTATTAGATCAATATATTGATTTTAATAATCAAGATGTATTATTTTTATACAGCACATTAATACTTAATCAAAATATATTAAAATAGGTTACTATTTACAGTATATTTACATATTATAAAGCCTATAAATATGTTAGTTTATTCGCATAACATTCCTAAACATCATACCCCACGAAACCACGCTCTAAAAAAGTATTATATTACTAATGCTAAGGTTAGTGCTTTTTAATATGGAGAGAACATTGCTCTTATGCTTTAAAAATATACCAAATATTACAAAAGAAAAAATAATAATAATAAAAATATTGACAAAATAAAATAAATAATATAATATAAATAAAAATTAGGAATTATTCCTAAATTAAAAGGAGATTTATGAATAACTATTCCAAACAAAGAGAAATTGTACTAGAAACATTAAAAAATACATCAATACATCCTACAGCAGAACAGCTATATGAAATGATACATCAAAATAATCCAACTATTAGTAAGAGCACTGTTTACAGGAATATAAATATTTTATTAGAAAATAAAATTATTCGTAAGGTTAAAATGCCAACAGGAGCAAATAGGTTTGATTATATAGGTGAAGAACATTATCACGCAATATGTGAAAAATGTGGAAAAGTATTTGATTTTGAATATTGTTTTGAAAAGAAAAATTTAAAAAAAACAATACAAAATCAAACTGGAATTATTACAAATGTAGATAGTATAACAGTTTATGGAATATGTGAAAAATGTAAATCTAAAATTAAAAATGAGGAGGATTTTAAATATGGAATTAAAAGGATCTAAGACAGAAAAAAATTTAATGGAGGCATTTGCAGGAGAATCACAAGCAAGAAACAAATATACTTATTTTGCAAGCAAAGCAAAAAAAGAAGGATATGAACAAATTGCAGCAATTTTCCAAGAAACAGCAGATAACGAAAAAGAACACGCAAAATTATGGTTTAAATTATTACAAGGTGGAGAAATTTTATCTACAACTGAAAATTTAAAAATGGCTGCTGAAGGAGAAAATTATGAATGGACAGATATGTATGACAGAATGGCAAAAGAAGCAAAAGAAGAAGGATTTGATCATATTGCATATTTGTTTGAAGCAGTTGGAAAAATAGAAAAAGAACATGAAGAAAGATACAAAAAATTATTAGAAAATGTAGAAAACGGACTAGTATTTTCTAAAGATGGAGATAAGATTTGGAAATGTAGAAACTGTGGACATATTGTAATAGGAAAACAAGCTCCAGAAGTTTGCCCAGTTTGCGCTCATCCAAAAGCATATTTTGAAATCAAAGCAGAAAATTATTAAAATATAGACTTTTACTCAATAAAAATAGGAGGAAAAAGAAATATGGCAAAATATAAATGCCTATTATGTGGATACATTTATGATGAAGAAAAAGAAGGCGTTAAATTTGAAGATTTACCAGATGATTGGAAATGCCCAATGTGTTTTTCGCCTAAAAAAATGTTCCAATTAGTAAAGGAAGAACCAATTAAAGAAGAAAAAGTAGTAGAAACTAAAAAAGAAGAAAAGAAAGTAACACTAGAAAATTATTTAAAAGAATATTCACGCGAATCTGATGAAATAGAAAAAAATATGGAAGACATTCATACTATGGCAAGAACAGGAAAAAGCATTATTTCGGCAATGGGAACAAAATTACCAGTAGTTAGCTGGAATGATATTTTAATTCTTGGAGGACAATTAAACAAAATGCCTCTTTTAGATGATGAAGAAGTAAGCCTAAAAACTGTTATAGGAAAAAATGCTAAAAAGCCAATGGTATTAGAAACTCCTGTTTTTGTATCACATATGTCTTTTGGAGCATTATCAAAAGAAGCAAAAACTGCTTTGGCAATAGGAACAAATAAGGCAAAAACAGCAATATGTAGTGGAGAAGGTGGCATTTTGCCAGAAGAATTTGAAAATGCTTACCAATACATTTTTGAATATGTACCTAATAAATATAGTGTTACTGACGAAAACCTAAAAAAAGTAAGTGCTATTGAAATAAAAATTGGTCAAGGAACAAAACCTGGAATGGGAGGACACTTACCAGGAGAAAAAGTAACCGAAGAAATTGCGAAAATTAGAGGAAAAGAACCTTTTAAAGATGTAATTAGCCCATCAAAATTTGAAGAAATTAAAAACAAAGAAGACTTAAAAGAACTAGTAACTATGCTAAGAACAAAATCAGAAGGAAGACCTATTGGAATTAAAATAGCGGCAGGACATATTGAAGAAGACTTAGAAGTAGCTTGTTTTGCAAAACCAGATTTTATTACTATTGATGGAAGAGGTGGAGCAACAGGTGCTAGTCCTAAAATAATAAAAGATGCTACTACAGTCCCTACCATCTATGCACTATATAGGGCTAGAAAATATTTAGATGAACATAATGAGGATATTTCCTTAATTATTACAGGAGGGCTAAGAACCTCTGCAGATTTTGCCAAAGCAATAGCTATGGGAGCTGATGGAATTGCTATTGCAACAGCTGCATTAATTGCTATGGCATGTCAGCAATATAGAGTTTGCAACAGTGGAATGTGTCCAGTAGGAGTAGGAACACAAGATCCAGAACTTAGAAAGAGATTTAACATTGAACAAAGTAGTAAAAGGTTAGAAAATTACTTTAAAGTAGTCAATGAGGAACTAAAAACCTTTGCAAGAATTACAGGAAATGACGATATTCATAAATTAAGCAATTATGATATTGTAACAACCAATAGTGAAATCTCTAGAAACACAAATATCAGCCATACATAATTTTATAAATATTAATGAAAATATAAAAATACATTAAAGGCTATAAAAATTTAGCACTTTAATGTATTTTATTTTTTAGTAAAAAAGTATTGACAGTTGAATGCGTATTCACATATAATATAAATTAAAGTTGAGTGAACACTCAACTATTATGTAAAAATATAAGGAGGTAACAAATGTCTAAAAATGAATTTATATGTGATTGTAATGTAATTCATCAAGATATGGTTGATAATACAATAAAAAATATGCCTGATGCAGATACATTTAATAAACTTGCTGAGTTTTTTAAGATTTTGGGAGATACAACTAGAGTAAAAATTTTATTTGCTTTAGACCAAAATGAAATGTGTGTATGCGATATTGCAAATGTTTTGGGAATGAGTAAATCATCTATTTCACATCAATTAGGAACTTTAAGAAGAAGCGGTATTGTTAAATGCAGAAAATCTGGAAAAGAAGTTTTTTATATGCTAGACGATGAGCATATAAAAGAAGTTTTTGAAATAGGTGTTGAACATATAGAACACAAAAAATAAAAGAACTCTAGGAGGAGATAAGTATGAAGAAAGAAGCAATTAAGATTATAATAGCATTTATACTATTTTTAATTGCAATAACAATAAACTTTGGTAATGAATTAATAAATAATATAATACTCATAATATCTTATATAATTGTAGGATTAGAAATTGTAGAAAAAGCAATAAGTAATATTATTAAAGGAAAAGTTTTTGACGAAAACTTTCTAATGACAGTTGCAACTATTGGGGCATTTGGAATTGGAAAATTCCCTGAAGCAGTTGCAGTTATGTTATTCTATCAAGTAGGAGAGTTATTTCAAAGTTATGCAGTAGATAAATCAAGAAAGTCAATTTCAAACTTAATGGATATTAGGCCAGACTTTGCCAATGTAGAAAGAAATGGCAAAATTGAAAAAGTATCTCCTGACGAAGTTAAAATTGGAGAAGTAATTATAGTAAAGCCAGGAGAAAAAGTTCCTCTAGATGGATATGTAATAGATGGAAAATCAAGCCTAGATACAAAGGCACTAACAGGAGAAACACTACCACGAGACATACAACAAGGAGAAGAAATATTAAGTGGATGGGTAAATTTAAGTGGTGTTATAAAAATTGAAGTAACAAAGAAATATGGAGAGTCAACAGTAAGTAAAATATTAGACTTGGTTGAAAACGCAAGTAGTAAAAAATCAAAATCAGAAAACTTTATTACAAAATTTGCTAAATATTATACTCCAATAGTTGTTAGTATTGCAATAATTTTAGCAATAATTCCACCACTTATTATAAAAGATGCAACATTTTCAGAATGGATATATAGGGCGTTATCATTCTTAGTAGTATCTTGCCCTTGTGCATTGGTTATTTCAATACCACTTAGCTTTTTTGCAGGAATAGGTGGAGCTTCTAAAACGGGTATTTTAATAAAGGGAAGCAACTATTTAGAACAATTAGCCAATACAGAAATAGTTGTATTTGACAAAACTGGAACCTTAACTCAAGGCGTTTTTGAAGTACAAGAAGTTAAATCAGTTGATATTAGCAAAGAAGAATTACTAAAAATTACAGCATATGCTGAATACTATTCAAACCATCCAATTTCGTTATCTGTAAAAAAAGCATACAACAAAGAAATTGACAAAAAGCAAATTATAAAAACAGAAGAACTATCTGGTCTTGGTATTGAAGCTATAATAGAAAAACAAGAAGTATTAGTTGGAAATGAAAAATTAATGCAAGAAAGAAATATAAAATACGAAAAATGTAATAAGACAGGAACGTGTATTTATGTTGCAATAGATGGAAAATATTCAGGCTATATATTAATTTCAGATAAAATAAAAGAAGACTCAATTCAAACAATACAAAACTTAAAAAAGAATAATATAAAACAAATAGTAATGTTAACAGGAGATAGAAAAGACGTTGGCGAAAGTGTTGCAAAAAAATTAAAAATAGACAAATTTTATACAGAATTATTACCAGATGGAAAAGTAGAAAAAGTGGAAGAATTACTAAAGCAAACAAGTAAAAATGGTAGACTTGCATTTGTAGGAGACGGAATAAATGATGCTCCAGTTTTAGCTATTTCAGACATAGGTATAGCAATGGGAGGAGTAGGAGCTGATAGTGCAATAGAAGCAGCAGATGTTGTACTTATGACAGATGAACCATCAAAAATAGTAAATGCTATTAAACTATCCAAAAGAACAATGAGAATTGTTAAAGAAAATATAGTATTTGCAATTTTTATAAAAATACTTGTATTAATACTAAGTGCAGCGGGAATATCTACAATGTGGGAGGCAGTATTTGCAGATGTAGGAGTTTCTGTAATTGCTGTTATAAATGCTTTAAGAGCATTAAGAGTAAAAAATAGATACTTTTAGGGTATCTATTTTTGCTTTTAATAACTTATATATTTTTATATAGCTATTCTTTAAATTCCTTAGCTAGTTTACTAATAGCCTTTGTTTCTATTCTAGAAACATAAGAACGAGAAATATCCATAGAATCTGCAATTTCATTTTGTGTTTTAGGCTTTTGACCATTCAAACCAAAACGTAACTCTAATATTGCTTTTTCTCTATCTTTTAAAACATCTTTCATTTTTTCATATAATCTTTTTATTTTAAATTTTAAATCAACTTCATCTTCAATATTTTTATCATTATTTTCTAAAACCTCTTGAAGAGTGACCATATTATCATCTTTATCTTTTCCTATAGGGTCTTCTAAATAAACTTCTGAATTTAACTTTTTAGTACTTCTTAAATACATAAGAATTTCATTATCTATACAACGAGAAACATAAGTTGCTAAACGAACCCCTTTAGAACTATCAAAACTATTAATACCTTTAATTAAACCAATACTTCCAATAGAAATTAAATCATCTTGATCAACCCTAGTAGTAGAATATTTTTTACATATATGTGCAACTAATCTTAAATTTCTTTCTATTAAAATATTTTTTGCTTCTTCATTACCAGATTTCATAAGTTCTAAGTATTTAGCTTCTTCTAAACTACTTAAAGGCTCTGGAAATAGAGTGTTATTAGAAATATATCCAACTAAAAAAACAGCAGAATTTAAAAATGCCAAAAAACCACCAACAGAAAGTGCAAGCATATACTTACCTCCAAAACAATATATAAAAATTATATGCAATAAAAAAATGAATGTGCCTGACCAGGGTGAATTAAAAAAGTAAAATATATTTAGAAAAAGTAAGTTCTAGTTACCGATTAAAAGCTACTTAAAAGAATTTAATTTAGATAAACACAAAAATTCGCAAAAACTATTTACAAAGTAAAAAATCATGTGTAAAATGAAGTAGTAAAAAGTATGAAAAGTGAGAAAGATGAAAATACTAATAACAAAAAGAGTAACAGAAGTACAAAAA
>JBJFEZ010000029.1:41389-45177 GCA_051891195.1 Clostridia bacterium | reverse complement strand
GATAAGTATAATATATGAAATTTTATGTTTAATATATTATACAAGGTGATAAATATGTTAGAAATGCAATCAGATAATACAAATTCTTTAGATGGTTCTTCTTTAGTTAATGCTGCTGAAATTTTAAAAGATGTTAAAGCAAGTTATACTGCTTTTTCTAAAAAAGATTTTGGTTCTTATGATAAAGAATCTTTAGACTTTAAAGAAGATTCTATAGAAAGCGACAATACTTCAAACATTTCTAATATATTAGAAAAATCTGAAGATGTGGAAGAAAGCAAAGTTCCAGAGTCAAATTGTTTAGCTTTAACTGTTCGTAAAGATTATAATTTGACTATTTTGAAAAATATAGTTACCACTAGTCGGCAGTTTAACTTGGAAAATTGCTTTAATTACAGCAATAATAAATGTTTTAAATATATTATTTTAAAAAACGTATTTATAGTTTTATATAAATACGTTTTAAATTATTCTATTTTTTTGTGAAGAAAAATACGCAATTACTTTTCTTACAAGTCTTGTAAGTTTATTGTCTGTAATAACTGCTAGCATATTATTTTTTCTTTTATTACTAAGTTCCATTTTCTTTTTGTCATATTTGCTAATTATTTCTTCTAGCTGTACATCATAAAAGCTATTTAAAGAAAATCTTTCTTGTAAATTTACACCCATAATGTTTTTGCAACATATAGCTTTATCTATATAAAAATTAACTTCTTGATATGTTGTAAGTCTTGGTAATAGTTTTTCAAAAAATGTGCTAAATATATTATTTTGTGTGTCTATATATATAGCTGCAATTTCTTCTTGATATATTTGTATTTTTTCTGCATCTTTTTCTAAATTTAATTTATTATTTATTTCTATTATATTATCAAATTGATTTATTATTTTTTTAGTATTTGCCTCAAATGTATTTAATATTTGGTCTTCAAATTCAATACTTCCATTTATTGTTCCCCTTACTAACACATCATCTCCTATTAGATTTACTATTTGTTCTATTAGGTTTGTTAAAAATGGATAATAATTTGGACTAATTGTTTTTATTCTTATTCCATATTTTTCTATAGTTGTAACTGGATTGTGTACACATTTAGCAGATATGTATTGATTTGCTGCTTCGTTTATTCCTAACCCATATACTGAAAAATTTTCAAAATTACATAAGCCTATTCTATTTAATTTTCCTTTTGTATTTCTACGGTCTTGAAGATAATGTATACATTCGTGTATCATATGTTCATTTACTTTGTTTAAGTCTAGGCTTTCGTCAAAATATATACTATTATTTTCATAAATATAGTTTACTTTTGAAATTGGTTTTGTAATTTTAGCTGTATACATATTGCAATTAAGTAATTTTATAAGAATGTTATTATATTCATTATATATTACGGGAAATGCATTTGTTATTGTTTCTGTTACATTTGTAGCTATTGTTCTTATTTGTTTATCATCTAATTTTTTTGCTTGTTCAATTCCCAAATTTTGCAGTTTCTTTTGTAAGTTCATTTTTTGTTTTTCTCCGTTTTTTTTTATTATATTATAGTTGCTTGTTTTATTCAAGATGTATCATAAAAAAATATCAAACTTAAATTAGTTTGATATTTCTTCAAAAGCACTTTCTATTCCCGGAAATAAAAGGGTTCTTAAATTCTCATTTAAAATTATTTTCCATTGATTGTCTTCTTTTTTTAGCTGAATTTTTTGAATAGTTGTTTTTTCTCCTGTTTCATTTTCTATTAGCATTTCTTCTAGTATTTTGAGCCCTATTTGGCTTGTTATTTTCTTTTTGTTTGCTTTTTGTTCTACAATTTCTTGTAACCATTTTGTTATTAGGTTTTTAAAATTTTTATTAGTTAGTTCTACTGTAGCTGTGACTTCATTTTTTTCTTCATTTATTTTGATATCTTTTATATTCCAATTAATTGCATTAAATAAATTTTTTTCTAATTTTGAGTCCTTTTGTTCTGCTCTGTAATATAATATTTCTTCATCTATACTTGCTATTAATTCTTCATAATTAATATGTTTATTTATTTCTTCTGTTTCTAGATTTTTTAATGCTATAAATGTTGTATTTATTTCTGTTTCTATTTCTGTATTTATTTTATTATTTTCTTCTATAATTCGGGCTATTAATATAAATATTGTTGAAATTATAATTAAAATTAATAAAATTATTAACAAAATGTATAATGTTTTTTTGTTTTTCTTTTTTTCTAAAGAATGTTTGCCCATTCTTTCCTCCTCTTTAAAAATAGAAAGAGTAAAGCTACTCTTTCTATTTTTACTTTACAACATTATCTTTAAATAGTTGTTTATTACTCTTCAGTTTTTGTTGTTTCTACTTCTTCTAAATTATCTGTTTCAGTTGTTTCTACTGTAGTTTCTTCTACTTGTGTTGTTTCTGTTACATTTTCTTTGGCATTAGGTTCTTCAGTTTCTTTGTTTTGTTGTTCTGTTTTATTTACTGGTTCTCCTAATATTTTTTCAATTTCTTCTGTAGAAATATTTTCTTCAGAGTTAATTGGTTCTGTAACATTTTCAGTATTTACTGGAGCTTCAGTTACTTCAGTTTCATTGTTTGCAACAGCATTGTTATTTACATTTTCTTGTTGTTCAGAATTAATATTGTCATTATCTTCTATTTTTTCAATAACTGTTTGAATATTTTCTGAGTTTATTTCTTCGTCTTCTACTTTTTGAATAGCTGTTGAGAATACACTCATACTTGTCATCATTGATGTGGTTGTTGCAGCTTCATATTTTTTTACTGTAACTATAATATCTCCTACATCTGCAGTCTTAAATAAGTATTTTTCATTTAATACTAACTTAATATCATTAGTTATATCTGCATTATCACTTAGCCTTCTAACCTCTTTTATTTGAGTATTTTTACTAAATTTAAGATAAACATCTTTTTCTTTAATTTCTTCGTTATTAGTTTCTTCTTTAATTTTTGCTAATAAAGCTTCTGTTAATACGAAGAAATATTGATTATGAATATCTCCATTTATTGCAACCGGATAGAAATAGTCACGATTATCTGACCATTTTTTTAGTCTGTTATTCCATTTTACTCTACTTATTGATTCTTCTGCTTCTTCAAAAGTATTCCATTTTGCAGTTAAAGTAATGTTTGAGTTAACAGTAATAGTATCTCCTGGTGCATAAGGTTTTCCGTCTGATCCAGACCAACCTGCAAATACATATCCTGAATTTGGTATAAACTCACATTCTGAAACTGTAATTTCTGTTCCAGGCTCTATGTTAGTTATTGGACTCATTTCTCCAGTTCCATATTCTCCTGGTAAGTATGTTACTGTATATTTAATTTTTTCTTTTACATAATATACTTTAATTACATTGTTATCTGGATTACTTGTAATTGTAAATGGTACTGTTTCTATTTTTTCTAGTTTGTATTCATTTGGCTTATTGCTTAAGTCTATGTTTTCTTTTTCTATTTTTGAACCAAATTCTGCACTTAAGTCTTTGCTTGTATCAAATGGTTCTGTTTCTCCATCTTTATAGTATTTTACTGTATATGCGTATAAAATTGTTGTTTCTGTTGTTTCTGTTGGTTGTTCATTTACGTATGCTGTATTTGTTATTTTTGTTTTGTCATCTAATTCTTCGCATGTTACTGTTACTTGGAAGCTTACTGTTGCTTTTTCTCCTTCTGGAACTGTTACGTCAAAACCTTCTTCTAGTTGGCTATACTCTTTAGTTGTTGTTTCTCCATTTATTGTAACTGTAACATTTCCATTCTCTACATA
>JBJFEZ010000029.1:0-41289 GCA_051891195.1 Clostridia bacterium | reverse complement strand
AATTCTTCTCCTGCTACTACTGCTGTTTTGTTAGATTCTTTTTTAGCACTAATTACTGGTTTTTGATATTCTGTTTCTGTTGTTTCTGTTGCCTGACCATTTACATATGCTGTATTTGCTATTGTTGCTCCATCAGCTAACTCTAACTCTTCTACTTTGCCTTCTTCATTTGCTTCACTTAAGTATTTACCTGTTACTTTTACTTGGAAACTTACTGTTGCTGTTTTTCCTGCTGGAACTGTTACGTCAATACCTTCTTCTAGTTCACTATATGCTTTAGTTGTTGTTTCTCCATTTATTGTAACTGTAACATTTCCATTCTCTACATATGCTGTTCCTTTTGGTGCACTATCTTGTACTGTTACTGTTCCTTCTAATTCTCCAATATTTGCTACTTCTATTGTGTATGTTAAAATATCTCCTGCTTTTGCTGTTTCTTTTACATTTCCTTCTGTATCAGTTACTTGTGTTGTTCCACTTACTGTTTTGTTAGTTGTAAATACTGGAGTTTTGACTGAATCAGTTTCTTCTCCATTTACTGTTGCTGTATTTGTAATAGTTCCTACTGTATTTTCAATTTCTGTTTCTTCTTGTACTTTATCTACTGTTACAGTAAAGCTTACTGTTGCTGTTTTTCCTGCTGGAACTGTTACGTCAAAGCCTTCTTCTAATTGGCTATACTCTCTAGTTGTTGTTTCTCCATTTATTGTTACTGTAACATTTCCATTTTCTACATATGTTGTTCCTTCTGGTGCGCTATCTTGTACTGTTACTGTTCCTTCTATACTTCCGCTATTTGTTACAGTTATTGTATATGTTAATTCTTCTCCTGCTACTACTGCTGTTTTGTTAGATTCTTTTTTAGCACTAATTATTGGTTCTTGATATTTTGTTTCTTCTGATGTTGATGGTTTTCCATTTACATATGCTGTATTTGTAATTTTATCTCCATCGTTTAAATCATTTGCTGTTGCTTTAAACTCTACTGTTGCTGTTTCTTTTGCAGGTACATATACTTGTATTCCTTCTTCTAAGTCTTCAGCTGTGTAGTTTGTTTCTTCGTTATTTACTTTAATACTTCCATCTACAAATGTTGTTCCTTCTGGAACTTCGTCTTTTACTACTACTGTTCCTTCTACTTCACTTGTATTTGTTACTGTTATTGTATATGTTAATTTTTCTCCTACTTTAACTTCAGGTTTATCTACGTGTTTTGAGTATGTTACAACTGGATTTTTAACTTCTTCTGTTTCTTTTTCATTTACTGTTGCTTTATTGGCAATAACATTTTCAGATACTTTGTCAGTATTATTTTCTACTTTTTCATTTACAATTACTTGGAATGAAATTACAGCTTTTCCATTTTCGCCTTGCTCATTTTGTTTTGCTACATTTACTTGTATTCCATTTGATAAATCTTCAGCTGTGTAGTTTGTTTCTTCATTATTTACTTTTATGCTTCCTTCTACAAATGTTGTTCCTTCTGGAACGTTATCTTTTACTATAGCTACACCATCAGCATTACCTTTATTTTGAACTGTAATTGTATATGTAATAGTTTCTCCAACTACTACAGCTGTTTTATCAGCTGTTTTGTTAGCTGTTATAATTGGACGTATAATTCCAAGGTTTCTTGTTGTAGTATTGGCTTGAACGCTAATTGGTTGCCATTCTACAGTGTAGTCTTCACTTACTAAAGTTTCTACCCTTTCAATGGTTTCAGTTACATAGTCTTGATTAGGAACATCTCCTGTAGTTTGGTCTGTTGTTCCTTG
Organism: Clostridia bacterium; assembly: GCA_051891195.1. Classification (GTDB taxonomy): domain Bacteria; phylum Bacillota; class Clostridia; order TANB77; family CAG-508; genus CAG-273. Next base: position 39,514 of record JBJFEZ010000029.1, on the reverse strand, counting down.
GTTTGTTGTACCTTCATTTGTTGTTTCACCTTGGTTTTGTGGATTGTCTCCTTCTGTTCCACCAGGTGTTGTTGTTTGCCCATTGTTATTTTGTGGGTTTTCTAAGTTTAAATTTTCTTGTTCCCCATTTGTTGTAGTATCTCCTATTGTAGTATTATTTTCTGTGAACGCTTGTGCTGTGTCGTCATTTCCTTTTATATAGAAATAACCTGCTGTTGAAATACCTGCTAGTAATACTGTAATAATACCAGCAATTATGATATTTCTCTTACTCTTATAGCTGAGTTTTGCTTTCATTATTTTGGTGCCCCCTTTTCCAAAATTTTATATATTTTCTCTAGCTTTTATAATAAGCCTATTTTTTCTGCCGTTTATACAAGTGATTAATGTAATTTCTCTTGTGTTTTCTTGAACACTTTTTACAAATTCAACTTCATTTGGATCAATAATATATATATCAAATATTTTATATTCAATAGTATTACCTGTTAAGTCTGTCATCTCAATGGTTTCCCCTAACTTAAGTTTGTCTAATTTTCCAAACATAGTTCCATCAAGATAGTGATGTCCTGCCATAGTAAAGTTTCCTATATCGTTTACATTATTTCCCCAAAACTTTGTAATAGAATATTCCATTGTTTCATCACTTGTTTTATCTATAATAGGATATTCAATTTTAATGGTTGGAATTTTTATTATTCCAACTACATTGTATCCTTTATATTTGGTTTGTATTTTCTTGTTTTCAACTGTATTATTATTTGAAGTTTGTTTTTCTTCTTCAATTTGCATTTTTATTTCTTCTACAACACTATTTAGCTCTTTTTCTTTAACTTGATTGTTAGTATATTTAGCAATAATAAATATAGCAACTATTAATAATGCACTTATTAAAATTAATAAAATTATATTATATATTTTATTTTTCATTTTATTTTCTAGGCATTATTGTTTTTCTTGTTATTTTTAATTTTTAATACTATAACAAGTGCAATTAGAACAACTAATATTGCTGCTATAACATATAATGTTAAGCTTTCGCCTGTAACTGGTGTTTTAGTAGTTGTTTTCTTTACTACTTCTTTAGTTTCGTATTGTGGCGTATACTCGTCATTGCAAGTCATAATTTGAACATCAGTTGTTGTTTGATCTTGATTTTCAGCTTTTATCCAAACTAAATACTGCTCTCCATTTTTAGATGTTGTAGGTTGTTTTATTACATTTTCTTCTACATCTTTCCATTCTTTGTCACTAATAGCTGGTTGAAGTTTTGTATATATTTCTTTAAACTCACTATATGTAGCTAATTTTGTAAACATATCTTTGCTGTCTACTTCATTCATTTTTTCTACTGATTTTATAAAACTAGCTTCTGCTGAATCTTTTTCAACTTTTACCATTTTATATGAGTAAGTTGTTTGTTCATTGTTTTCTATGTTGATTGTTCCCATTTTGCGAGTAACTTTTACTCCATCAACAGTTTCTGTTGGTAGGTTTAGTTCTCCAAATTTTACTGGTATTACTTTTGTAACATTATTTAAGCTTTCAATGTCACTTTCTAGTAAAGCATCTGTTAAAGTTACTTTTTCTGCTTTAACTTTATATTCTGTATTTTGCTTTACCCATAAGAAGGTTTCTGTTTTTCCTTCAAAATAACTGTTATATATAGTTTCATCTATATATGCTATGTTATTTCCGTTTTCAGCACTGTCTACTGCTGAGTCTGCAAAGGCTAAATTTGATTCAACTTCATCTGCTTTATTAGAAAAAGCAAATTCAAATTTTTCATTTAATAAATCTGAAATGTAAATTAAATATTCTTTTTCGCCTTTTTTTAACATTTGTACATCTTCGCTTTTTGCGAATACACAATTTTGTAATAATAAAATTGTCATAACTGCTAGTAATAAACATATAAATGTTTTTCTTACTAAAGATGCTTTCATTTTTACTCCCCCTTATAAAATTTGTTATAGTTTAAAGATAAAAAATCTTTATGCTATTCTTATTTCAGTCTAATTCGACCAGGTATATTTTACCAATTTATTGTAAAAAAATCAATAGATTTTTTATATTTTTTAAATTATGTAAATTTATTTTTATTGTTTTCAAATTTATTATTATAGCTTTTTTTAATCTATTAAGATGTGAATAATATAAATTAATAATCTACTGATATTAAAATTATACGTTATTAAATGAAAAAAATGTACCAAATAAAATTTGGCACATTTTTTATATTTAATAAACATTAAATTTTATCTAGGATTTTTAATAGCTGCTTGAGCTGCTGCTAATCTTGCTATTGGCACTCTAAATGGTGAGCAAGATACATATGTTAATCCAACATTATGACAGAATTCAACTGTTGGTGGGTTTCCTCCGTGTTCTCCACAAATACCTAAGTGAATATCTGGTCTTGTAGCTTTACCCATTTCAACTGCCATTTTTACTAATTTTCCAACACCAGTTTGGTCTAGTTTAGCAAATGGATCTGATTCATAAATTTTCTTTTCATAGTAAGAACCTAAGAATTTTCCAGCATCATCACGGCTAAATCCAAATGTCATTTGAGTTAAGTCGTTTGTTCCAAATGAGAAGAATTCTGCTTCTTTAGCTATTTCGTCAGCTGTTAATGCTGCTCTTGGAATTTCAATCATTGTTCCTACTTCATATTTCATATTTACTCCAGCTTTTGCAATTTCTTCATCAGCTGTTTTTGTAATAATATCTTTTACATATTTTAATTCTTTTACTTCTCCTACTAATGGAACCATAATTTCAGGAACAACGTTCATTCCTTCTTTATTTACATTAATAGCAGCTTGAATTATAGCTTTTGTTTGCATTACGGCAATTTCTGGGTAAGTAACATCTAGACGGCATCCTCTGTGTCCCATCATTGGGTTAAATTCATGTAGTCCTTCTACTACATTTTTTAATTCTTCAAATGTCATTCCCATTTCTTTTGCTAAGCTTTCTATTTCTTCGTCTGTGTGTGGTAAGAATTCGTGTAGTGGTGGGTCTAATAGACGAATTGTTACAGGGTAACCTTTCATTGCTTTGAATAATCCTTCAAAGTCTCCTCTTTGCATTGGTAATATTTTATCTAATGCTTTTTCTCTTTGCTCAGCTGTTTTAGATACTATCATTTCACGGATAGCAGCAATTCTTTCTGGTGCAAAGAACATATGCTCTGTACGGCATAGTCCAATACCTTGTGCTCCAAAGTTATATGCTACTTGTGCATCTTTTGGAGTATCAGCATTTGTTCTAACTTCCATTTGTCTGTATTGATCTGCCCATCCCATTAATTTAGCAAAGTCTCCTGATACTGTTGCATCAACTGTATCAATTCTTTCTCCATAAACATTTCCTGTAGAACCATCTAATGAAATGAAATCTCCTTCGTGATATACATTTCCTTGTGGGTCTGTAAATGTTTTAGCTTCTTCATTAACAACTAGTTCTCCGCATCCTGCTACACAGCAAGTACCCATACCACGAGCAACAACGGCTGCGTGTGATGTCATACCACCACGAACTGTTAAAATACCGTGACATACATTCATACCATCAATATCTTCTGGTGATGTTTCTAGTCTTACTAAGATTAAGTCTTTTTCTCCATCTTCGTGTAATTCAACTGCTCTATCAGCTGTAAATACAACTTTACCTGTTGCAGCACCTGGAGATGCAGCTAGTCCTTTTGCTACTGGTTTAGCAGCTTTTAATTTAGCTTGGTCAAAGTTTGGATGTAATAATTGATCTAATTGATTTGGTTCAACTCTTAATACAGCTTCTTTTTCTGTAATCATTCCTTCGTTAACTAAATCAACAGCAATTTTAAGTGCAGCATTTGCTGTTCTTTTACCATTTCTTGTTTGTAAGAAGAATAGTTTTCCTCTTTCAATAGTAAATTCCATATCTTGCATATCTTTGTAGTGTTTTTCTAGTTCGTCTGCATATTTAACAAAGTCATCAAATGCAGCTTTGTTTGTTTGTTCTAGAGTTGCTATTGGAGCTGGTGTTCTAATACCTGCAACAACGTCTTCACCTTGTGCATTCATTAAGTATTCACCAAATAATTTATTTTCACCTGTAGCTGGGTTACGAGTAAATGCAACACCTGTACCACAGTCATCTCCCATATTTCCGAAAACCATTTCTTGAACATTAACGGCTGTTCCCCAACTTCCTGGGATATCGTTTAATCTTCTGTATGTAATAGCTCTTGGGTTATTCCATGAACGGAATACAGCTTTTACAGCTTCTCTTAATTGTTCTGTTGGATCTGATGGGAATTCACTTCCATGTTCTCTTAAATAAATTGCTTTAAATTTAACAACTAATTCTTTTAAGTCTTCAGCTGTTAATTCTGTGTCTAATTTAACACCTTTTGCTTCTTTCATTTCATCAATTACTTTTTCAAATAATGGTTTTGGTATTTCCATTACAACATCACTAAACATTTGAATAAATCTTCTGTAGCTGTCATATGCAAATCTTTCATTTTTTGCAGCTATTGATTTAACTACTTCTTCATTTAAGCCTAAGTTTAGAATTGTGTCCATCATACCTGGCATTGAAGCTCTTGCTCCTGAACGTACAGATACTAATAATGGATTTTCTACATCTCCAAATTTTTTACCAGAAATTTCTTCTAGTTTTGCTAAAGCTTCAAAAATTTGGTCTTCAATTTCTTTTGAAATTTTTTCTCCATCTTCATAATATTTTGTACAAGCTTCTGTTGTAACAGTAAATCCTTGTGGAATTGGTAAACCTAAATTAGTCATTTCTGCTAGGTTAGCACCTTTACCACCTAATAGTTCACGCATATTTGCGTTTCCTTCTTTAAATAAGTAAACATACTTTTGACTCATAAAGAACCTCCCTTAAAATTTGTTTTATTGCCTTTTATAATATAATTGTATATTATAACTTCTTTATTATATATACTATTTTGAAAAATGTAAAGAATTTTTGTAAATTTTTTATTTAAAAATGCTCATAACCTTTTTGTATTTTGGTATTAGTCCTTCTTTTGTTTTACTTAAACTAGGTTTTGTTTGAAATACTCCTGGGAAACAATTTCCTTCTATTATTATTGGTTCATTTTCTCCTATGGCTACATCCCACCCAACATATCTTATTTCTGGAATTACCTTTGCCGCTTCTTGTACTAATTTTACAGCTTCTTCAAACATAGGCACTTTAAAACCAACTATTTTAGTTTTTGAGGTTGGATGTTCATAAAATATGTTGTCATCTCTATCTATTGCTTCAACAAACACATATCCTTCTTCGTTTACATATGTATACATTCCACCGCTTGAAAAGTTGTCTACTACTCCACCGTTTCCTATTTTTAGCACTGCTTGCAAAAAGTATACTTGTCCTTCTTCATAAAATGTAAACATTCTTAAAGAATTTACCGATTTATCGTATAGTTTGTTTAACTTTTCATTTTGTTTTATGCATTGTTCTGCTATAAATTTTTTGTCTTTTATTTTCTCATATATACTGTTTGCTTCTTCTTCACTATATTTAAGTTTTTCTACTCCTTTTCCGCCTTCTCCATCTATTGGTTTTATTACTATTTCTTGGTTTTCCTTAAAGAAGTTAATAAATTCTTCTTTTGTAACTTCATCAACTTTAATCCATTTTCTTTTTATAAATTTGTCAAAGGTTGTGTAAAATTCATCTTTGTTTTCAAATATATGAAATTTAGATTTATCATTGTACACTCTTACTATTTCATTGTTTTTTCCTCTTGTTAAATATAGCTCTCTTTCTTTGCTATTTAAATTATAAAATTCAAATTCTTGGTAGTCATAATATCCTGCTTGATATTTTATTCCACATATTACCATATCTACTAAAATTACTAAGTAGTTTCTGTTTATTTTCTTTGAAATCTTTTTAGCAATTTTAAACATATTTTTATAATCTAAATGTATAATTCTTTTAATTAAATACTTAAATTTTTTCATTTTTTCATTTTTACCTCTTTTATTTTCTATACAATTTTATATCTTTAGTTACTTTATGTCTTATCTTTGTATTAATACAACTTACTTCTACTGTATAAATTTTAAGTATTTGTTTCTTTATATATTTTAAGTTTTACTAATAAATTGTAAATTTTGGTTCCAAATGGAATCATCATCATATCTTCTTTGTTTAAAATTTTCAATGCAAATATTGCAATTACATAAATTATAGCTCCTAATATAATTGAAATTATAGTGCTTATAGATGTTCCTACTATGCTGTTTAGTCCTAAATTTATAAAGTATGTACATATTCCCATAATTGTTGATGCACATATTGGTCCTAATATCATTCTTTTTACATCAAATTTTAATTTTATATTTTTTAGTAATGCAATAATGCCAATTAGAAATGCTAAAACTTGACAAACAATAGAGCTAATTCCAGCACCCATAATTTCTATGTTAGGGTTACTAATTAAAACTATATTTAAAATAAATTTAGTTACAGAGCCTATTGCTAAAGCTATTGCTGGTATATATGTTTTGTTTAATCCATATAGTCCACCATTTATTGTTTGATTTAGTGCAATAAATATCATAGGTATTGAGAAAACCATTAATTCTCTAGCACCCTCACTTGCTGTAGGATAAATTAATCTTAATATTGGTTGGGCTAATGATATAAATCCAGCTGCACAAGGAAGCACTATTAACAATGATGCAAACATTGAAAAAGTCATTCTCTTAGATGCTGTTTCATAGTCTTTTTTAGCAAATGCTGCAGAAATTGCAGGGACTAAAGCTGTTGAAAATGCTACATTTACTGCTATTGGCAAATTAACTAAAGTGTCTACTTTTGAAAGTATTCCAGCTTTGCTCATTGCTAACATTTCTAACTGTTCTTTTACTGGGTAAATATTTTGGAATGCTATTTGAATACATCTACTTACTGTTGCACTGTCTATTAAAGGGTTTACAACTGAAATTATAGAGCTAATTGTAACTGGTATTGAAATTGCTAAAATCATTTTTAGCAATTTCCAAGATGATACATTGTCTTCTTGTGATTTTTGCTCTTTGTCTACTTTTATTTTTTTCTTTTTATAATATATTATTAAATAAACAAAGGTTAGTACAATAGATAATGTTGTTGATAAATTTCCTCCTGCAGCCATTATATAAGGTTCTTTTCCTATTAAAGCATATACAAATGTAATAGATAATACACAATTTAAAAATTGTTCTATTATTTGAGAATAGCTTGTTGGCTTCATATCGTTTAGACCTGCAAAATATCCTCTAAATGTTCCTGATATAGCTACAAATACTATTGCTGGTGCTAATACCTGCATAACATATTTAGTGTCCGGAACATTAAATATAGCTGTAGCAATATATTCAGCTCCTACAAATAGTCCTATTGATAGTATTGATCCTAATATTATAACAAAGGTCATACAAATTTTAAATATTCTTTGAGCTCCTTTGTTGTCTCCTATTGCGACTCTTTCAGAAATAAGTTTTGAAATAACACTTGGTATTCCTATTGTTGAAATTGTAAGTAATACTGCGTATATTTGATACCCAGCTGAATAATATCCTAGTCCTGTATCTCCAAATCCTTCAAAATTAGTTATTACTAGTTTATATATAAGTCCTAATACTTTTACCATTATTTGTGCAAACATTAGTATCAAAACGTTCTGCATAAAGGATGTTCCCTTTTTTGTTTGTTTTTGTTCCACTTTTTTCTCCTTTTCTATACGTTTTATTTTTCTAATAATATTATATTTTGTAATGAGTGTGTTGAACTACTAGCAAGTTATTTATAAAAATTAAATTTAGGCATCATTCCTATTTTTTGTGGTGTGTGTACCGGCAACTGATAAATGTCGTGTCCTGGGAACTCATTTCCTTCAACAAATAAAGGTCCATCAGGAGTGAAAGCAACATCCCAGCCAACATAGCCCATTTCTGGTATTTCTTTACAAGCATTTTTACAAAGGTTAATTGCTTCTTCCCAGTATGGAAATTTAAACCCCTTTATTTGTTCTCCTGTTTGTGGATGTTTTTCATATACATTTTTTTGTTTGTCAATAGCTAGTTGTGATACTATTCCTGTGTTTTCGTCTACAGGTGCTGTCATTCCGCCACTATTAAAGTTGTCCACACATCTTCCACCATTTCCTATTCTAAAATAAGCACATATAATATGTGGTTCTAATTCTATATTTTTTCTTTCTTCTTTTGGTATTGTTAAAATTGACTTTCCATCTTTAGTAGTTACTATTGTTACAATTCTTACTGTATTTATTGCATTTGGATAAATTTTAGCTACGTCTGGATGCTGTTTAATTACTTCTTCTAATTCAAAATTATTTCCTTCTTTAGTTAAGTATTCATATGTTTCATCTAAAGTTTTAAAATTTGAAGTTTGAAGTTTTTCTATACCTTTTCCACACCCTCCATCAATAGGCTTTGCCATAAATTCAGAATGTCTTTTTAAAAAATCAATTATTTTTTCTTTTGGTGTATTATTTACTTTAATCCAGTCTCGTTTTATGTAGTTTTTAAAAATTGTATTAAATTCGTCCTTATTTTGAAAGTAATGTAATGCATCTAAGTCACAATATTTTGTAACAAGCTCATTGTTTCTCCCTCTTGTTAAATATGTAGCTCTTTGCTCATCTGTCAAATTATACATTTCAAATAGGTCATAGTCCATATATCCTGCCCCATATTTTGTTGCGCATTTTTGCATATCTATAAGTATATCTAATTTAGATTTGTTAGTTTTTTTATGAATTGAATTAATTTTTTCTAACATCGCCCTTTTATCCATATTCTTTAACCTTTTAAGTATATAGATAATATTTTTCAATTCTTTCCTCCTTTAAATTAGATTCTTTATGATTATATACTAAATAGTTATTATTTTTCAATACTTTATTTTTTATTTTTAGTAATTTGATATAATAACTTATTATAAGTACAAAAAAGAGATACTAAAGTATCTCTTTTTTATTTTTATTATTCTGCTGATTCTGAACTAACTTCAGCTTCTGGAGCTTCATAAGCTTCTAATATAGCTTTTTGAATTTTCTCTCTTGTTTCAGCATTGATTGGATGAGCTGTATCCTTGAATTCTCCGTTTGGAGTTTTTCTGCTTGGCATAGCAATAAATAATCCATTTTGACTTTCAATAACTTTAATGTCATGAACAACAAATTCGTTATCAAATGTCACAGAAGCAACAGCTTTCATTCTGTTTTCTGAATTTACTTTTCTTAAACGTACATCTGTAATTTGCATATTTGAGTACCACCTTTCAAGTTTTTTTTATTTCTAGCAAATTACATTTTTATAAAGTGCAATTTACGTAGAAATTAATTTTGTTTTATACATTTTATATGTACATTTATATTATTCGCCACTTTTTTTGTTTTTCCTTCTTTATTTTACAAATTTTATTTATAAATTAATTATTTTTCACATTTTTATTTATTCTGAATATGATATTTTAGAATTTCATTTATAGTTTATATAATAAATTTATAAAAATGTTGAAAAAACATAATAAAAAGTATATAATACTTTTGCGTATAAATTATACTTTAAAGGAGTGTTATCTTTTGGCTATTATAGATGAATTTAAAATATACAAAAATATACATATGATTGGAATTGGCGGAGTTAGTATGAGTGGCATTGCTGAAATTCTTAAGTTTTGGGGATTTAATGTTACTGGTTCAGATTGCAATGCTTCTGATACAACAGAAAAGTTAATAAAAAATGGAATAAAAGTTACTATTGGGCATAATTTAGAAGATGTTTCAAAAGCGGATATAGTTATTTATAGCGCTGCTATTCGTAAAACTGATGTTGAGTTGGTTAAAGCTCAAGAACTTAATATACCAGTTATTGATAGAGGTACATTTTTAGGAAAGCTTACAAAAGCTTTTCAAGATAGTATTTGTATTTCTGGTACTCATGGAAAAACAACTACTACTTCTATGATTTCTTTATGCTTTTTAGAAGCACATAAGGACCCTTCTGTTCAGGTTGGTGCTTATTTAAAGCAAATTGATGGAAACTACCGTGTAGGTAATAGTGAATATTTTATTGTAGAAGCTTGCGAATATGTAGAGAGCTATTTAAAACTATTTCCCAAAACAGAGGTAATTTTAAATATTGATAATGATCATTTAGATTATTTTGGTACTTTTGATAATATTGTTAATTCTTTTGACAAGTATGTAAAATTATTACCAGAAAACGGATTATTGGTTTTAAATTGGGATGATATTAATTGTAGAAAAATAGCTAAAGATTCAAAGTCAAGAATAGTAACATATGCTCTTGAAAGTGAAAATGCTAACTTTATTGCTAGAAATATTACTTTTAATTCAGAAGGTTTTGCTAGTTTTGATGTTTATTATAACAATAGCTTTTACAAAACTATTAAATTATCTGTTCCTGGAATGCATAATGTTATGAATGCTTTAGCTTGCATTGCGGTATGTCATTCTTATGGCATATCAAAAGAAGATATAAAAAATGCGCTAGCAAAATATACTGGTGCTCATAGAAGATTTGAATATGTTGGTTCTTTTAACCAGGGTGTTAGTGTTTATGATGATTATGGCCATCATCCAACTGAAATTCTAGCAACTGCTCATTCTGTTGCTCAAAAACAGCATAGACAATCTTGGGTTGTTTTTCAGCCTCATACATACAGTAGAACTAAAAATTTATTAGATGATTTTGCTAAAGCTCTACTTAATTTTGATAATGTTATTATTACAGATATTTATGCGGCTAGAGAAGATAATGTTTTTGGTATTTCTTCTAAAGATTTAGTAGATAGATTGCAACACTATGGTAAAAAAAGTGTTTATATTTCTGATTTTAATGATATTGTTAAATATTTAAAAGATTACACCATAAAAAACGACATAGTTTTAACACTTGGTGCTGGTACAGTTACTAATATTGGTCCTATGTTGGTAAATTAATAAAAAAGTGGCTTTCGCCACTTTTTTTAACGCCATTGATAATTTGTAGTAGATAATGTTGGAAAAGTAAATTTCATACTATTTTCTGAAATAAGTCCATCTTCTTTATGGTTTTTAAAAAACTCTTCTGAACCATTTAAAAAGTATTTATATTTTATTTCATCTGTTAAAGTTCCTGTACCAATTATTACAGGATCATTCCAAGTAACATCTATAGCATACCATTTATAATCTATTTGTATATAATTCCAAGCGTGTGATTCTGTTTTTCCTTCTGAATTAGTTCCATTTCCAGAGACTAATATACAAGGTACTCCTATTTTTTCCATTATATATTTAAAGCTTCTTGCATATCCTTCGCATACTGCTTTTCTGTCGTGTAGTGCTCCATATATGTCGTGTTTATTTTTGGCATCATTGGAATTTTCATAATCTATTGTAGATATTAGCCAGTTTTGAACTTTTCTTGCTTTTTCTACATCACTATCTTGTGTTGTTTGTTGCATTATTTGATCTGTTATATTTTTTATATATGCTTGTGCCTCTTGAATTTGTTCTTGTGTTTGAAATTCTTCTTTTAAATAATTAGTGTTTTCTCCAGGTCCTATTGAAACATTATATGTGTTTATTCCTCCAATGCCACGTGATTGAGTAATTAATGTCATTTTAGATATATCAACGTAAAATAAATCTACCTCATCATATGAAAGCGCATTCCATGCAGATTGAAAAGCTTGTCCTAACTCTTCTTCTCCATTTGCCTCGTGTAGTAACACATTAAATTGGTTTTCAAAATCAAATACATAGTTTCCTGTAATAAATTTGTCTTTATTTTGTTTTAATTTATCATAAATTGTTTTACCATAACTATTTAATTGATTATAATAGTAACTCTTAGATATTAATTGTTGCTCATTATTGTTATTTAAGTCTTCATTTGGATCTATAATTGGTTTTATAACTTCTGTGTTATTCTGCAAATTTGGTGTTTGCGTTGTTTCTAAGTTGTTATTTATTTCTTCGCTATTGGTATTTACCTGTTGATTGTCAAGAACTACATATTTATATATAAACAATCCTATTGCAGTTATTATTAATATAATTATAATAACAATAATTACAGTTATTAATCCGTTTCCTTTTGAATTTTTCATTTTAATACCTCACATTTATAATCTTACTGCACTTCTTTCATTTCTTTTAGCATTATATCAGCAAATACTCCATATCCCATAGTGGGGTCATTTACTAATACATGGGTTACTGCTCCTACAAACTTTCCATTTTGTATAATTGGTGCTCCGCTCATTCCTTGAATAATTCCACCTGTCTTTTCTATTAGTCTTTGGTCTGTAACTTTTATAAGCATACTTTTGTTATTTTTATTATTATTTAAAAATACTTTTTGAATTTCTATATCATAGTATTCTATTTTTCCATTTTCTAATTCGCAAATAATTTGGGCTTTTCCTATTTTTATTTCTTCTCTTTCACATATTTCTATAGCTTCTGAATTTGAAATGTTTGCTTGTGCTAAATTAGTTATTTTACCAAATACTCCAAAGCTTGTATTTTTAGAAATTTCTCCTATTGTATATCCGGACTCAATAGTTCCTCTTATTTCTCCTGGTTGCCCTTTTTCTCCTTTTGTTATTGACAGAATGTTAGTAGTAACTAATTCTCCGTTTGCTATTTTTATTAAGTTAGATGTGTCTATGTCTAAAATTCCGTGTCCTAAAGTGCCAAACATTCCAGAATCTGGTTCATAAAAAGTAAGTGTTCCAACTCCAGCTGCAGCATCTCTTACCCATAATCCTAATTTATATTGATTTTCACTATTTTTTACTGGTCGTATACTAGTTGTAATTGTTTCTTCGTCTCTCATATATTTTATAGAAATATTTTTTCCATTGCTTTTATTTACTTCTTCCATTAGTTCTTCTGTTGTATCTATTTGGTTTTGGTTAATCTCAATAATTATGTCTCCTTCTTTTATGCCTGAATTTTCGTATGGTTTTTTTCCTTCTATTTCAGACATACCTACAACTAAAACTCCATCTGTATAAAGTTTCATTCCTATAGCTTTTCCTACTGGCACTACTGTTGTTTTGGGTATAACATTAACATTTATGTCTTTTATTTTAAATACATTAAATAAATTTAAACTTAAGTCTATTTTACCAGTTTCATTTATTTTTGTTTTATTTATATTGCTTACAGTTTGTATACTTTCTTTATTACTTTGTACTAAACTAGCACCCCATAATACATTGATTTTTAAGCTTTCCCCTTGCATTATGATGTAACTACTGGGTAATAAATAATAGTAACAAACATATATATATATAAGTAATAAAATTATAATTAATATTATTTTTTTTATAATTTTCATATGATTCTCCTTTTTTATTAGGATAACCATATTATTTTTTTTTAATCAATTTATTGGTTAAATGAATCTATATTAACTTGATATAAGTGATTTCTTTCTCTACCTAAAGCCCTTATATAGGCTTCTCTAATATTTTTAAAATTAATATTGTTAGAAGAATTTATTTTTATTTGTCTTCCATCTTCTTCTGCCATTATAATTTCACCTTTAATAATTCCTTCTACATCATATGAGCTGTTTGCATTTACCATACAGTAATAGCAAGTTGTTAAAAATGGGTTTTCTACTCTTGTTAAAGGGTAAAAGTATAAGTAATTTCCTTCAGAAATTCTAACTGTTTGTCTTAAAAAGCTAATATTATCATATGCTCCTGCTATTGTATATCTTTTTACTATCTCATATTCTCCGTTATCTTTTTTTATTGTTATATTTTTGGTTACATTATCATGCGATTTGTTTTGATATTGTAAATTTGCTAAATTCAAATTGCTTAATGTTACTTTTGCTGTTCCTGTATTGTTTCCTGCTTTATATGTTATAGTACAAATTACTTCTTCTGTTGCTCCTTCTGGTTTAATTGCTCTAAAATTTCCTGTTAATGGGTTTTGTGTAATTTCCCATCCATTTTTTCCTGTTATTTCAACGTTAGATATTAATTCATTAGCTGTTATTATTCCACTTATTACTCCTATAGTTTCGCTTGATGAAAGTTTTACATCTAAGGTTTTTGTTTCTCCTGTATATGCACTGCTATCTCCAATTATAGTTATTTGGTCTGGAGCTTTTGGATTTGTTATTTGTATTTCTTTTTCTACATTTTCATTAGTTGTTGTTTGATATTGTAAATTAGTTAATTTTAAGTTTGTTAATGTTATTTTTCCTGTTCCTTCTTCGTTCCCTGCGGTGTAAGTTATTTGCAATAAGTCTCCTTCTTTTGCCCCATCTTCTTTATATATATTAAATGTACCAGTATCTTTGTTATATGTTAATTTCCAACCATTTTGTCCTGTTAATTCAATATTAGATATATTATTAGTTTTTGCTATCTTTCCGCTTACTACTCCTATTAATTCATCTGTAGAAAGTTTTACTGTTAATATTTTTGTTTCTCCTGTAAGTGCACTGTTATCTCCTATAATTTCTAATTTTTGTTGTGTTAATAGATTATCTGATGTATTAAAAACATTTATATTTTTTAAAGATCTTGATGTTGTTATAACTTTTGTCATTTCTAGTAAATGTGTACATCCTGGCAAATGGTATTCTCTTGTTCCATCGTCTTCTTGTGTAATAATATATATATTTTCTTTTTTTACAACTTCTTCATTGTCATTATTGGTAATAACACAATAGTTATTGTAATATTTATACCCTATAGGTATTCCTTGTAAAAATGATATAATTGATACATTATTAGTTATTTTTTCCCATTCAATTTCATTTAATACTGGTAGTTTAAATTCATATGTGTTCGTTGTATACATATTATAATTTGCAATAGCTGCTGTTAAGTTTGTTTCTATAGACTTTCTTATTACTGACTTACGATTTTCATCAAAAGTAGAATTTGAGAGTAATGGGTCATTTGTTTTAGAAACATTAAATATTTTTTCATCTCCTGTTTTTAAAGAAAAATCTATACTTACAAAGTTGTTATTTTCATCTAGTTCTACTGCATCACTTTGTTTTATATTACCTATATTATCTATTATGTATTGACTAAATTGTTTTGCATTGTAATAATATTCAAAAGAACTTGTACTAAATAGTTTTCCATTATTTGTTCTTTTAGCTAAATAATTTATTAATTCTTTGTTTGTATCATAATTTGGTATATATGATTTTGCATAGTCTTGATAGTAAAAATATTCTGTAGTTTTTTCAGTTCTTTGTACTTCCTTGTCGTAATAAATTTTTTGGCCATTATATACAATGTAGTTATAATCACCATTAGTTTCGTCCGCAAATAATAGATGTTCTGTTAGTTCTTCTGGTATTATAGTTACTCCATCATAAGTTAATTTCCAACCTAGTGGGTTATTTTCGTTATAACTATTTACTTCAACTAATTCAGGTGCAATTAAATATCCTGATTTAGTTTCATATCCATTACCAAGGTCTCCATATACAGTTATAGCATTATCTAAAGTATAATTTACTACAAAGTCTTTTGTACCATTTGGGGTTCTATATCTGCAAGAATAATAAATATATGGTTTTAGTCCATAATTAGCATCATATTTTTGTAATTCCGTTTCATCTAAAATAGGTTGTCCATTATTTGTAGGGTATACATTATCATATTTACTATATATATAATAACCATCATATAGTGTATATACTAGTGCTGGTACATAAGTTTTTAGTTGTTCTTTATTTAACGGCTCATTGTCAGATAAAGAATTAAAAAATGTATTTATTGAAGCTTCAATGTCTCTAATTTTAGACGCACTAATACTAGAATACCTATTGTTTACTGTATTTATTTGAAATGCCTTTACTGCATCATAGGTGGCATTAGTTAAACTCAAGTTATAGTCGTTTTGAAGTTTAAGAGTATCCATTTGCTTACCTATAGTATATGACATAACCATTGCGATTGGTAATATTATAATTATAAATATAACTGCTATATGTTGACTTTTCATTTTTTTATCTTATTCCTTTCTTTAAGGCACAAGTATTTTTCTACTTTATTACTTTCAATAAAGGGAGTGGTATACCACTCCCTATATTTTGTGTTTTAATAGGGATTTTAATATCCCATTACTTTTTTTAATTACTTCCATTTACAGTAACAATACCACTATGTTTTGCAGCAATTTGGTATGAATCATTTCCAGTTAATTGGTAGAAGAAGTTTCTTAACGATTCTGCTATAGTTGTGTTTGTATTTTTTACTGTTACAGAAACCATATCTCCTTCTTTAAGTTTCATTTTTCCTGTTGCTTGTAGTTCTTGTTGTATTTGGCTAGTGTATCTAGTATAATATATATTTTCTCCAATTTTAGTCATTTCTGCTTGTGTTACTTTAACTCCTGGATTTTCATCTAATTGATGTACTTGCATTTCAACATCATAAGAATTTCCTGTTGCGTGAAGTGTTGTTATAAATTTATCATAATCATCTAAAGTAATTTTACCTGTAGTTCTAATTTTATCTACAAATTCATTAGTTGTTGTTTGTATAGCTAGTTCCGAAATGTCGTCTGTTCTTTCAGACATTGACATAAGTGGAAAAACAAACATTAGAATAGCTGCTAAAAATATTGCTACTATTGTGATTAAACTATCTCCCATAATTACACCTTCCTTTATCTTTGTAATTGATAAATAATAACTCTTTTCTTTTTTCCTTTTGTTAGTTCATTTTCTAATCCTTCAATTTCATCTTCTGTTTTAATACTATAACTATATTCTCCTAGCATTTCTTTAAATTTGCTATTTAAATAAGTAGTAATAAAACCATTAGTATATTTATAGCCATCTCTACCTTGGCTATCTCTTATACCACTAGGATATTTAAATTCTCCTCCATATAAAAATGCGTCTAAGTTTTTCTTAAAATCATTTGTACTGCCTGTCCAAGGTTCATAGCGAAGAGTTTCTTCATCAACATCAAATGCACATACATAATTATTATCAAAACTAGCATATCTGTTTTTGTCAGCTGTATAGTATTTTCCTATAATTCCTTGCTTAGCCCATCCTTTTACATTTGTTTGGCTTTTGTATAAAGGTAGTGGCGTTCCATCTGCTTTTAAAAATAATATTGTATAATTTTCTTTATAATATTTATAAAGTGTAGGAATAATAGTTTCCAATCCTACTATTCTAGATTGCTCTTCATTTGTTGCTATTTCATATTCGTAATAATTTGTAATATCACTACTATGTAAAATTATTTTTGATGTTTCATTTAATTGTGAAAACGTTAGTATTGCTACTGATAAAGCTAAAACAAACGCAAATATAGCTAAAACAATCTTTAAAGCGTCTGTTAAATTTTCCATAATCTTTTCCTATCTTCAAAAATCAATTAATAATATTTAGGTGGTAACATCTGTTATTGTTATAGACATTATTCTTCCAGATGCTGCTGTTGCAAATGCAACATTGTAAGTTCTACCTGCTTTTAAAGCATTTTTAACGTTTGTAACAGTAGTAAAATCTACTGGTGTAGTAAGAGTAGCTTCTGTTTTTGCAGTTCCTATGCTTCCATAAACAAGGCTAATTTGTAATGTAGCATCTGCTGCATTTGAAGAATTATGTGCTCTTACTTCATTACATAATTGTATTACAGATGTTCCGCTTTGTCTTCCTTCGTATTGTTCAAATTTTGCATTGTATGATTGAATTTGTTGTGTATCAAAGTTAATTCCTTTCATTGCTCCAACTGCTTGTTGGTAAACATACATTCCCAACCCTACAATTAAAATTCCTAATAAAATTGCACCTGCTATAATTAATGCTTTTGATGCGTTCTCCATAAAAAATTCCTCCTTTTTTTTACTTTTGTATTTTTATTTTTAGACTTTTAAAATCTAAATGCTAAAATCAATGTTATTTTTGTTCAAAATGTAGACTTTTAATATATTGTGTATCTTTGTGGTATTCTACTTTTGTACATTCAAATATTGCTGTTGAAAAATATTTTACAAAATTTTCTGTACTTTTTTCTGCAATATCTTCCATTTTAATAATTCTATCTGTTTCTGTAAATTTAACTGTAATTTGTATAGAGTTTTTATTGTTATTTTCATAATAAATACTGTCTTGTTGTTTTAGTACTTCATTTTTTTCATTATTGTCTATAGCTTTGTTTATTAAACTTATTAATTGAGTTCCTAATATTTGTTTATTACAGTATTCTTCATATTGTTTATTGTTTTTTTGTGCTGATGTTTCCATAAGTCTTGCATTATATATATAATATGAACTAATTAATATCAATACAATAATTACTGTTAGTAATATTAAAAATGTTTTTTTCATTAGACATTCTTTCCTTTATTATAACATTATATATCAAAAAATGTAAATATATTTAATTGTTTTTTGTATAAATTTGTTATATTTCTTCAAACTTTATATAACATACCCTTGATGTTTTGTCACTTATTTTTACCTGTGTGCATTTATAATATTTTATTTTGTCTCCATTTGTAGCATTTTCCTTTATAAACTGTATTTTTTGGTCACTGTTCCAATTTTCCAAATTTTTTCCTGCTCTATTATTGCCAAGGTCAACTTGAATATAATAAGTATTTTCATCATATTGTGTTAACTCATATTGTATATTATTTTCATTTGCTAAGTTAGATACTGTTACTATATCGTGAGCTGTGCATTTAATAGGCTCTTGTTGACCTTCTTCATTTGTTATATTTCCATAATATTTTAAAAATTGAGTATTAAATTGGCTAATTTGAGATTCTTCTAAAATTTTATAGCTTTCGGAAGTATAGCTTACATATAGCTGAAATATATATACAGCAAATACCAAAATCATAACACCTAAAAGTACACCTGCTGCCATAATTAAACCTTTTGATATATTCTCCATTTTAGCCCCTTTCTCATAAACCATTTTCAATAAATGTTATCTTAGTAATTCTTCCGTTGTTTTTGTCTTGTACAATATTTGGACTAGCAAATCTTTTGTTTTTAAATGTTGTATATTCTGACTTTATTGCTAAGTAAGCATCTTTTTTTGCTTCTACTTCTTCTACTGTGTATTTTCTACTAGATGTTGCATTGTAATTATTGACCATTATTTCTATTTCTAAAGTTCTCATTCCTGAAATTTTTTCTATTGTTTGTCCACAAATAGTTTGACTTTTTAATGTATTTATTTGATTTCCTATATTATTAAAATCTGTTATTAATTGTTGGTAGCTAGTATAATTAGTTTTCATATATTTAGCTTGTGAAATAGCTTTTGTTTTTATCTCTAGTTGAATTGCTGTATATCCTTTAAAATCAACTAATCTTTTATTATAGTCGTCTATTAAATTAGATAAAGATACTAGTTCGCTTCCGTATAGTCCTGGTCTGCAATACCCTTCTATTTGTTGTTCATATTTTAATAGTTTACTTGTACTTTCTGAATCTAGTTCTGTTTTCTTTAGCTCACCTAAATTATTAAACATAAGTATTAGTGCACCTATAATTACCACTGAAATTAAAATTGAACCTGCCATAATTAAAGCTTTTGATGCATTTTCCATATAATTTATGTCCTTTCAATTATATTTTTGTTACAATGAAGAAGAAGACATACTATTGAAGGTTTCTGTCATAGTTGTTAAACCTATAAATACTAAAGGTACTATTAAGTATCCAACAAATAACATTACCATAGGTGCAAAACCAATAGTTTTTCCAATTCTACCTTTTTTAGAAATTAATCTTTCATTTGATTCTTTTCTCTTTTCTTGATAGTAGTCTCTTTCCGTTTCTAATTCGTCAAACGCATCTGCTATTGGTATTTTTTCAACTGCTGCTTGTAAGCTTTCTACAATACGGATAAATGGTGCATATGATACATCTTCTTTTAGTTTTTCTAATGACTCCCAAGCTCCACTTTCATAGTTATTAACGCATTTGCTAATTGGCTCTTTAAAAATATTTGCATATCTTTCTAACCATTCTAGTATAATTTCAACATTTACTCTTTCTATTTTCATTAGCATTTGTATTATGGTATTAAACTGCATTACTTCATCTTCCATTTCTAGTTGTCTCATTTTAGCTTGGAATGTAAGAAGCCAAACTGGTGAATTGTATGCAATTACAGCAAATACCATAGCCAAAAGTATTTCAAACCATTTAATATTTTCTGTGTTTACTGTGTTTATCTTTTTTAATATTCTACTTGCTGCTGATTCAATTTCAGCATCTTTGCTATTTATATAATCTTTATTAATAGTTCCTTTTCTCATTATATCTTGAAGTTCTTCTTGTGTTACCTTAGTGTTTCCTCTATAATAATTGACATATTTATTGTCTGATTCTGTTAATTCCATTGCAGTTTTTTTGTCCTTGTCGTCCATCTCCCCTATAACATTAAATGTTACAGTAGGATCTGTATATACATTATCTATTGTAATTTGATGTAGTTTTCCTATTAAAAATACTGATACTAAAAATACTGCTATACATAGAATAATACGATTTATAAAAAGCCATTCTATTTTATCTTTTGAAGCTGCTGCTTTCATTTTTTCATTTAAAGCTCTATATTCTTTTGTTCCTTTATTTGGAATAAATAAATCTACTATCTTTTTTATAAAACCATTTTTATATAGTTTGGCTTGCCAAGGATTTTCTGTGTTTTTTGTGTTCATTGCTGTAGAGCCGTTGTCTTTTAATTTTCTTGTAAGAATGTAACATACAAATGTAAGAATTAAAAGAAATATTTGCATAATCATTCCATTTTTTCCGTTATAAAACGCTTCTGTAAAACTAAATTGCGATATTGCCCAGTTTTTAATAGGCTCTATAGCAAGCATTGGTAATATTGCTATAACAGATAAACTTTGGAAAGTATAGCTTAACTTGCTTCTTTTTAAAATTTCTAGTTGCATTTCTTGTGTAATATTATTTAAATTTTTTAAGTATAATGAAGCTCCATCTATTTTTCTGTCGCCAAATTCTTTAGTTAAATATGAAATTCCTGCAAATTCTTTTAAATAACTGTTTGGAGCTATGTCATAATATTTTTCTAGTTCTGATTCTGGGTCGTTTGAAATTAACACTTCATATATTTTTTCTGCTTGTCTAGCCATTTCTGGTTTTTCATCATCTTGTGCAACTTGATATATAGCCTCTTCTACCATATTAAATTCGTGATATGCGTGCCTAATTTCTGAGAAAAAATCTATTTGTTGTTCTAATAACTTATTGTCTAATTTATCTACCATTCCGTCTATAATTGTATCTAGTAAAACTAGTTCAAATATTAATAGCATACTCATTAAAAGTAAATTTTCGTGTGTAATCCATACAATTACAAAAGCTAAAGGCACAGTAATACATATTGTAATAGTTAATATTTTAGAAGATTGTTTTCTCGTTAAGTATTCGTCTTCTACATTTATTATTGTTAATCTTCTTCTTAATTTTAATAAATATCTTTTTAAGAAAGGAGTTTTTAAATAAAATATGTATAGCTTTTGATATAAAACTTCTGCAGAAAACTTTTTTTCTTTTGTTCCTTCACGCAATCTTTGAATTTGTCTTATTTCAGAGCTTTGGCTTTTTTTTGTTATAATTAAAAATGCAACAATTGTACCTGCAAGTAATGCTCCTACTGCTCCCATTAGGTATAATAGTGTATTGCTATCCATATTTTTAACTCACCTCTTCTCTTACTCTATTTGTACTATTTAAATTTTATTTTTTGGTTTTCTTCCTCTTTTTTTAGTTTCTACAGATTGAGCCATAACTTCTAAGTTTTCCTCTTCTTCTCCGTAGTTTTCTTTTGGTGTTTTTATTCCCCAATTTCTTTCTAAGAAATCATCAAAATCTTCAACATCACTTTCATCCATATTGTTTCTCATTTCTTTAATGTTTGTTTCTGATATTGGATTTGTAAGTACATATCTTCCATCTTGATATTCTAATATATTTCTGTATTGGTATAGTTCTCTATTTGTAGTTTTGGTAAAAAATACTGTTGCATTGTCCATAAATTTGTCTAATTTACCTTCTAATGTTTTTTCTTTTCTATATGCATAACTGTATTCATTTTTTTCTTCCACAGGAATACATTCTGTTATTCTCTCTATATATCTTCTTCCTCTAAAGTCTTTTACTAAATGTATATCAAAGTTTAAAACTTGTACAACTTGTTCTTCTGCTGTTTTTTCATCTTTAAATACACCTGCTCTTAACATAGAGTTACGTAAAGCTGTTACTAGGTCTGGAAAAGTTTTAGCGTGGTGCGTGAATAATGTAAATTTAGATGCAACTTGTGCTGATTGAATCATCCAAGATGCAACAGGGTCTGTAGCGACCTCACCTATAATGTTAACAGAACCATCGGTTTTCTTTTGAACGTCCAAACATTCTTGTCCAGAAACTGTTTCTGTTTCTCTCATTGATAATATGTTTCTTGTTGGATAAATTTTTCTTAAGTGAAGCTCAAATGCGGTTTCTGTAATACGAAGGTTCATTGTTTCATATATGTTTTCAATCATAGCCATAAGCATTGTTGTTTTTCCGGCATCCTTGTTCACCTGTTAGTGATATAATTCTAGCACCTTTTACTAAATATTTTAGTAATTCAATAGCTTCATCTTTTCCTGGAAAACGTATAATTTGTTCTAGAGTAGCACGTTTTACGTCAAATTTTCTTACGAAAAATGCCCAGGTTTCTGACATACTTGGTCTAACAACAACAACACGAGAGCCATCTTTCATTTCATTAATTTTATATCCATTAGTGTCTGATAATTGTCCTGGATTATTGTATTTGTAAATATTTTGGCAAACTCTTTTTAGCTCTGCTTCTGTTCCAAAAGATAAGAATGCTAAACGAATAGATTTACCACGGAACATTATCCAAATGCTGTCACAAGCACGTGGAACTTTATGTTCTACAATTTGTCCTAAGTAGTCTGCATCTGTTTGAGCTACTTGACTTAAGAAAGATTCTGGAAGTCCTGATACGCCACCAGAAATACCATCTATGTTCATATCTCTTATTTCATCTATAGCACTATAGCCTTTATAATGTTGATAAATTCTTTGTACTACTATTTTTAATTTGTCTGTAAAACCTAATACAAAATTTTCTTTTTCATAAATTCTGTCAATTTCTTCTGCTGTAATAACATAGCAAGGTTTGGTTTCACCTGATATATATTTAAGTTCATCCAAATTATATTTTTTTATAATTTCTGACAAAGCTTCGTATTCAAATTCATTTTTATACATATATAATATAATGTCAAATTTATCTTGTGCAGTTAAAAGTGATGGAATGTCAAATGGAATAGCTTGTGATATTTTAGTTTCGTCCACTTGATATTCACGGTATAATAAGTCATATATTAGTTCTTTAATATATTTTTTATCATTAACATCACCATATGTACAACCTTTTAGCGCTTTTTTTAGTTCATACTTTTTTTGTTTTCTTCTCTTTAGTTCTTCTTCTGAAAGTCCTATATCATATAAGTTGATTTTAGTTATTTCATCTAATCTTTTTTTGACAAACTCAGTCATTTTTTCTAGAGTATATGTTTTATCATCAACTTCAATGTCTGATTCTGCTTGCTCTGCATTTCTTTTTTTAATAAATTGGATAATAAAAAAAGCGGCAGCTAAAAATACAATTATTGTCAAAAGTATATTAAGCATTTTTTTTATTCTCCTTCCTTTTAACTATATCTTCATTTGTAGTTCTTTTAGCTTAAAAAGAATTTTTTCATTAACTTCTTTTACCTCATTAATAAAGTTTACATTTTTGTCACTATCATCTGTAATATTTTTTATTTTTAACATAAAGTCTATAATTGTTCCTTCACTGCAAGATTCAAAAAATAAAGTATTATAAGGAATTATTGATATAGTCTCTTTTTCTTTTAAATACCTGGTAATATTTTTGTTGTTATATTTAGAAAATTTATCATATCTTCCTACTAATAATATTATATTTCTTCTTTGATAAAATTCATTGTTGTCACGCAATTGTGCAAAGTCATTTATTGTTTTTAATCTTTGCGTTACATTCATTACTACAATATCTGATAATTGCATAATTTCTGCTGCTTTGTTAGGTGGCATTTTTTTACTTAAATCTACAAATATTAAATCATAATATTTATTTGCTACCTGTATAATATTTTCATAATAAGGTGCTATATTTGTTGAATACTCTTTATATGATTTTGTCTCTGGTGATAGTAAAAAGTCTAATCTATCTTTTAATATAATTCTAGAATAATTTTTTACTATTTCTGGGCTTGTTCTATTGCTGTTTATAGCTTGTATAAGACCTTCTACTCCTGATTCTATTCCTACGTTCTGATTTTTATCAGTTCTTATTGCTCCAACATTTCTAATTTTTTCATATTCCCAAAAGCAATTTTCTAAACTTAAATCGTTGAAATTAGTAGACATAATTAATGTTTTGTAGTTATGTTGTATTGCCATATAAGATGCAATAGCAGCTAAAGATAATGTTTGCCCGGTTTCCTTTGTTTCATTGCTACAAAAAGTTATAATTGCCATTAACTTATACTCCTTTTTCTAATTGTTTATAAGTTTTTCTTACTAGAGCTTCTTCTTTTTTGTCATCTAATAATTCTTCTACAATGTAAATTAAGCTTTCTCTATATAATTCTGTAAATTTTTTAAATTTAAGTTTTGATGCCATTTGATTTTCAATAATAAATGTTTGGTCTCCTAATTCAATAGGAAAATATACCTGTTCTTCATCCCAAATAGCTTTGCTTCCAAGAGATAGGTAATTTAAATAATCGTCTTCTTCTTTAGTAATGTCTTTTGAAAATAATATTTTCTTTAACTTAATTGGTTCTGGCAAATCTTTTAATATTTCTAATCCTTTTTTTATAGAATATGCATCAAAACCAGTTACAAAGTAATTTTTATTTGCATTTTTTATATCAAAACTTTCTATTGCTTCTACAGAGTCTGCATCAATTAATATGTAATCATATTTTAGACTTTCTTGTTCAGGAATTCCAAAATATTTTTTTATTGCATTATAGCTATAGAGTCCAACAGCTACATCAATATCTTCAAATTCTGTAACATAAGATTTTGCTGGAAATATAGTAGGGATTATATATTTTGCTTTTTGCATAACTGTAGTATCTATTACTAGTACTTTTTTTTCCATAGTAGTTAAGATTTTTGAAATGTATATTATTAAATCTGTTTTATCATACGCTCCTATAAAGCCTACTATTTTCATAACAAATTCCTTTCTTTTTTAATATCCTAATGATTCTAGATATTTTTGTCTTTCTTCTTGCATTTTTTGTACTTCTTCTGTTACTTTATCTGATATATCTTCTGTTGATAAAGAGTTAGTAATTGAATTTCTAACTGATGTTTTTAAGTTTTGATTATTGTATCTTTGGAAAATTGCATTTTTAGCTTCTAATACACAGTTAGGATCTCTATTTATTAAATTAATTATTTCATCGCTTGGTAAATATGTTGCTGTTGCTGCTTGTTGTAATCCTGGTTCTATATATTCTGCTACATATAGAAAAGCACCGTCCATTCTGTATGTTTCTACAATAGCACAGCTCATTGTTAATATTTCTGTTTCATCTAGATTCATTCTTATAGTATTTTCTGAATCTACTTCATTAACAGTAGGTATTTCTATTTTTTTGTGTGATAGTACTATTAAATCTTTTCCATTTGCTAGTCTTAAACGAACATCTACATATTTTCCACTTTGTATTTGAGATGTTAGTTGTATTACATTATATTCCATTGTTCTAATATCAGACGTAATTTCCCCTTGGACAGATATCATGTCTTGTGTAACAATAGTTCCTCTTGTTAAGTTTATTTTTGAAACTACCTCATACTTTTTTATTAAATTGCCAGATGTTTCATCTATTACATCTGTTTTACTACTTAAATCTGCTATAGTCAAGGCATTTGATGGTGCAAGAGATGCTTCTATTGTTTGAGACTTTAATTTATCTATTGTTACTACATCACCTGAATTTACATCTTGAGTTAGTACATATACAGTTTTTAAGTTAGCTTCTTCTTGTTTCTTTTCTTTAGTTAGTTTCGTTAATTGTATAACCAAAAAGCCTATAATAAGACCTGTAATTAATAATGTTACTAATATTCCTAAAAGGAATGAGTTTTGTGCTTTTCTTTGCATTGGATTCTTTGCCATTGCTTTTTCCTCCTTATAATAATCAGATTCTACTACTTTATTAATTGTACAACATATTTCTTTCAAAATCAACAAATTATGCGTTTGTAATATAAATTTAATCTGTTTGTAATCTAATTGTAATATTTTGGGTCAAGCACAAAAAAACTGCGCCAATTAGCGCAGTTTGAAGAATATTATCTTCTCATACATCTGCAACTACAACACGATCTTGCTGATGCATTATCATTAGAGCTATTAGTTGAATTTGTTTCCGATACCAAATTTGTATTATCATTTGATAAATTTGTATTACTTACAATAAGTGGCCTTTCCGTTATTCTACAAGTGCAATTATGGTGTAACATTTTTATTAGCCTACAAATAAGCCTTGTTAAAACAGCTGTTATATATGCAAGTATTGTATATATAATAGCAAATACTAAAAAGCTTGCATCAAATACAGCAAATGTTACAATTAAGTATATAGCAAAAAATGTAGCAGCTACCAGTAAAGGATTGTCTAAAATTTTTTGTAATACAATAGCTAAAATAATAGTTGCAACAGGAAGTGCAAAAAATATTAGTAATATGTTCATATTAAAAATCTCCTTTATATATTATTATGTTATATTTTATGTAATTGACAAATAAACAGTTCCAAAATATATGAAACTGTTTATTTTTAATATTTATATTCTACACTTGCTAAAAACAATCCCTGTGGTGGCAACGTTTTTCCTGCTTTTTGTCTATTTTTTGAATTTATAATATTTTCAAGTTCTTCTGGTTGTATTTTTTCAAGACCTACATCTACTAAAGTACCTGCAATAATTCTTACCATATTATATAAAAATCCATTTCCTGTAAGCTTTATTATTACTCTTTCTTGCTCTTTTAACACCTTTGCTTCATAAATTGTTCTTACACTACTTTTACTACTGGTACCACTTGATTTAAAGCAACTAAAGTCATGTTCTCCTACAATATATATTGCTGCTTTTTGCATTTTTTCTATATTTAATGGTTGTGATATATGATAACTTAAATTCCTGTAAATTGCCGTTCCTTGTTCTGAGTTATCAATAATGTACATATATGTTTTTTTATGGCAATGATATCTGCTATGGAAATCCTCGCTTACTTCTTCTGCTTTTTGTATACGTATGCTTTGTTTTAGTTGTGAATTTATGGCAGTAGCCATTTTTTCTATAGGAAAATTAGAATTAATTTTAAAATTGGCAACTTGTGCAAAAGCGTGTACACCTGCATCTGTTCTTCCTGAACCTATTAATTCTACTTCTTCTCCGGTAATTGCTTGTATTGCTTTTTCAATTTCTCCTTGAATATTTAAACGATTTGGCTGTTTTTGCCAGCCATTAAAGTCTTTTCCGTCATATTCTATAGTTAATTTAATGTTTCTCATATAATTGCTCCTTGTTTATACTAAAATTTCTTAAGCTATTTTGAGCTTAAGAAACTTTAACTTTTCTTATTCATTTCCAAACCTTTTAGTAATAACATTTTTTACTAAAATATTTTTTAGTGCTTCTTCTTTTACATCTGCTATTAAATTTCCTTCTTTTGCTACTGATATTTTTCCAGTTTCTTCGGAAATAATTATTGCTATTGCATCAGATTCTTTTGAAATGCCCATACCAGCGCGATGTCTTGTTCCTATCTCCTTTGCAATATCTTTATCATCTGCCAAAGGTAATATGCAAGCAGCTGCTACTATTTGATTCTTTGATATTATTACTGCTCCATCATGTAATGGAGTATTTGGTGTAAATAAATTTACTATTAATTGTGGCGAAACTTCTGCATTTATTCTTACACCATTATCTATTATATCTGAAATTTGGATATCTCTTTCTATAACTATTAATCCACCTGTTTTTGTTTTTGCTAATTCTGTTGCTGCAATTACTATCTTGTATATGTCTTCTTTTGTTTTTGTTGCCAAGTCTTTGTCTATTCCAAAGTATTTGGTCAATTTATTAGTTCCTAGTTGTTCCAGCATTCTACGTAATTCTGGTTGAAAAATTACAATTAGAGCTATTACACCATAAGGCATAAAAGATGTTAAAATAAAATTTAATATCTTTAGTTGTAATATTTGACTAATTGCTGTAATTATTAATATAAATACTATACCTTTTAGTAATTGCCACGCTCTTGTTTTTCTTGAATGTACTATAAATGCATATAAAAGATACAAAACAATAACTAAATCTAAAATTAAAGTTATTAATTTAAATGGATTTGTAGAAAGCTCTGTTATATAACTTGTAAGTGTATTCCAAATCCCAGTAAAATTTATTGTTAAATTATTAAACATATTTTACCTCTTTTGTTTATATTTTAAAATACTAAACTGTAAATTAAAGTAGCAGCTACTGATAATAGCATCATAACTATTAAAGCAATTACCATTATTTTTGTTGCAATTTTTCCTATATCTTTTTTATGTTTTGTGTTTTTAGCCATTTTTATCCCTCCTAAATTCACATTTATATTCAATTTATAACACAATTTTATGTTTTTTTCAATAGTAATTTGTGGTATCTTATATGTTATTAGTAAAGATATCCACCATATTGTTGCATTAACCAAGCATTGTAATCAAATACTTCTACAGTTTTTGGAATGCCATAGTCTATTCCATAAGTTTCTACAGTTATACTTTTTATAACTGGTGCTTTTTTTGGTTTATCTGATTCAATAGTGTTTCCTTCTTTATCCTTTGGAGCTTCCTCCCCTTCTTTTAGTTCGGAACTTCTGTAATATACTTCTGTTTTAGAAATTTTTTCTACCACATCCATCCCTTCAATTACTTGTCCAAATGCTGCATATAGCCCGTCTAATGATGTACTATCTTCTGTCATAATAAAAAATTGAGAACCTGCAGAATTATAACCATATTCAGTTAAAGAACTTATTTGGCTATAATCTTTTCTAGCCATTGAAATAACACCTTTAGTATGTTTTAAAGTATTTTGAGTATAACCATTGGCAATAAATTCTCCCGGAATATTATATTGTTCATCTGTTTCTATACCATCTTTAATATCGCTTAAACTTGGTGAACCAGAACCATCTCCAACTTTGTCTCCACCTTGAATTACAAAGTCTGGCATAGTTCTGTGAAAAGTTAATCCATTATAAAAACCACGATTTGCTAATCTAATAAAATTAGCTACTGTATTAGGTGCTTTGTCTGGGTATAGTTCTATTTTTATTGTTCCATAGTCTTCTACTTCCATAGTTGCAACTGGATTTGGAATATTTGTGGTTGCTTTTTTATAAAATCCATAACCAACAAATCCAATTCCCAAGATTACTGCAATAATTGCTATAATTAAAATTATTTTTTTAAACATTTTTCATTTCTCCTTTTTAAATTATAATATTAAATTATCAAATACAAATTGTTCTTGCATACGTTTTAGTGAGCTTCTAATTGTTCTAGCTCTAACTTCTCCAATGCCATCTACATCATCTAATTGTTGTAAGTCTGCGTCTAAAATATGTTGGAAGGATTTGAATGATTTTACTAAATTATCAACTATGTTGCTTGGCATTCTAGGAATTTTATTTAATACTCTATATCCTCTAGTATATACTGCTACTTCATCGTAATTATCAAAATCTTCATATCCTAATGCTTCTGCTAATCTTTCATTAATCATTAGACCTTCATAATTTAACATTTTTATTTCTTCTAATACTTTTTCTGCTGTTCTTTTTTTACCTGGCGCAATATAGTCTTTAATAATTAGCAATTCTTCTTTTTCCAAGTCACCTATTAATTCTTCTAACTGCATTTCAAGAAGTCTTCCTTCTTCTCCTAGTTCGTATATTGACCTTTGAACTTCTTCTACTATTTTCATTACCATTTCTGCTCTTTGAATTGCATTTATAACATTTTCTAATGTTACAATATCATTAAATTCATATTCATTTAACAGACTTAATTTATTGTCAAATACCTTTTTGTATTTTTCAACAGTTTGTAAGGCTTGATTTGCTTTTGAAATCACCTTTGCAGTATCTTCTAAAACATATCTATTATTACCTTTAAATATAGTAATTACTCCTCTTCTTTGAGAAATACTTATTACTAAAGCTCCTGTTTGTTTAGCTGTACGTTCTGCTGTACGATGTCTTGTACCAGTCTCAGTAGTAATAATACTAGAAGAAGGTATTATTTGTGTATTGGCATAAAGAATTTTTTTCAAATCGCTACTAAGCACAATAGCACCATCCATTTTAGCAAGTTCATATAGTCTAGATGAACTATAATCCACATTTAATTCAAAGCCGCCATCAACTAAATCTAATACTTCTTTAGAGTCTCCTATTACTATTAAGGCACCAGTCTTTGCTTTTAAAATATTTTCTAGTCCATCACGAATAGGTGTACCAGGTGCAATTAATTTTAATACCTCTGTAATAACTGCATCTTCCTTTTTTAAAGACATAGTCTTATCATTCCCTTCAAATGTTATTATTTTTAAAAAGAATTAATTTTTAATGATACCCATAAATTATTTAAGTCCAACTGCTTTCATCGCATCATTAACATTTCTAACCCCTATTATATCTAATTTATAGCTTTCTTTCAATAGTTTTTTATTACTTTCTGGTATAATACAAGTTTTAAATCCTAATTTTTCCGCTTCTTTTAATCTTTTTTCAATCAGATTAACCGCTCTAACTTCTCCTGTTAAACCAACTTCTCCAATTATAACAGTTCTTTTATCAATACTTATGTTTTTAAAACTTGAAGCACAAACCAGAATAATTCCTAAATCTACTGCTGGTTCGTTTATTTTAATTCCACTTACCACATTTAAATAAATGTCTTGTGACCCCAGTGCCAATCCTGCTTTTTTTTCTAAAACTGCAACTAATAAAGTAAGTCTATTATAATCAAAACCATTTGCAGCTCTTCTTGGCAAGCCGAAAACTGTTGGACTAGTCAATGCTTGAAGTTCTATAAGAAGTGGCCTCGTTCCCTCCATACTTGCTACTATAACTGATCCAGAAGGGTTGTCTTCTCTTTCTGAAATAAGTACAGAAGATGGGTTTGTAATTTCCACCATACCTTCACTTTGCATTTCAAACATACCAATTTCATTGGTAGAGCCAAAACGGTTTTTTACTCCACGTAAAATTCTATATGAAAAATATCTTTCTCCCTCCAAGTATAAAACAGTATCTACCATATGTTCTAATACTCTAGGTCCTGCTATATTCCCTTCCTTTGTAACATGTCCAATTATTATAGTAGTAATTTCATTACTTTTACATACACGCATAATTCTAGCTGTAATTTCACGAACCTGACTCACGGTTCCTGCTGCAGAAGATATTTCGTCTGAATACATTGTTTGTATAGAATCAATAATTACAAGTTTAGGTTTTATTTCTAAAATAGAATTTTCAATAATTTCTATATCAGTTTCTCCTAAAAATAAAATATCATCATTATTGATTCCTAGCCTATCTGCTCTTAGTTTTATTTGTTCTGCAGATTCTTCTCCCGAAACATATAAAACTTTTCCTTCCCCTTGCATTTTATTGCAAAGTTGCAATATTAGAGTAGATTTTCCTATTCCTGGTTCTCCCCCCACTAGTACAAGTGAACCTTTTACTAATCCTCCACCTAGTACTCTATCTAATTCCCCTATACCTGTATGTGTGCGTACTGCATCTTTTCCAACTACTTCTTTTAACAGTTTAGGAGTTATAATTTTACTTTTTTTATCTGTTAATCCATTTGTATCTTTTACTAGTTTTTCCTCATAAAAACTATTCCATTCATTACATCCCGGACATTTTCCTAGCCACTTCGGTGATTCATATCCGCAGCTGCTACATACAAATACTGTTTTTGTTTTAGCCATTATTCTCTCCTTTTTGTCGTTTTAGGGACGTTTCTTAAAGCGACAGTTTGTCGTTTTTGGGACACATCTTCTCTTTCTTATATCTTTGAACCGTTCTTCTATTAAGTCCCAATATTCTAGCGATTTGAGTCGCAGTAATCCCATTAACTTCTAATATTTTTTCTATTTTTTCCTTCTGGATTTTTTTATTATATCTTTGTATCAACATCAGATTTTCTTCTCGTAATATTTGCTTTATAATTTTTATTGCTTCTTCATCAGTATAAAAATTTTTTAAAGCGACAAAAACATTGCGTGTGCCCAAGCCAAACCATTTACCCAAGCTGGTCCGCATTGTTTGGTTGTCCACTTGTTCTGCTATGAGTCCGTGCTTGTTTGCTGTTTTTATCACAAATTCTAAGCATTCATTTGCTTTTTTGTTTTCTCCTGCTTGTTTATAATACATTGCCATCCACAATGTTGAAATTGTCCAAGGATTTTTTCCTCCACAGTAATTGTCTCCTTCATATCTCAAATATCCGCCTGTGTATGTTCTTAATGTCATATTTATTTTTTCTATTGTGTTTTGTACCTTTTTTTCTTTTGGAGAAAATATTTTAAAAGGAGTTACAAGTCCAAGAAGGCTTATGTCTGTTTTTTCATCTTTTAAGTTTCTTGTAAATGTTTTTGTCTTTTCATTGTATAAATTTTCTAATATATATTTTTTTATTTCTTGTTGTTGTTTTTTAATAGTAGTTTCTAACTTATTCATAGCTTCTACTTTTAATCTATTGTTTGTTTCATATTCTGGTTTTAGTATGTTATGTATTTCTATTACAGATTGAAAAGCAGCATAAATACAAGCAAGTGAATATAAGTGTATTCCTTCACTTTCTTCCCATAAATCATAGCTTGCTGGAAGTTTATTTCTATTTTCTGTGTGATATGCGGCTTCAATTTCATTTTTTACTATGTCTGATTCATCTTTTGTACCTAATATGTTGTCCATATAAGTGCATAAAAATTTAGCTGCTTTTTCACACATTTTGTATGTATCTTTTAAAAATTTAATATCTTTTACCACCTTGTAATGTTCATATAATCCATATATTACACTTGCAGTTTCATCAATTTGGTATCCCCAACAAGGTGCTAGTCTTTTATCTGTATAAAATCTTTGTTCCCACATTCCATTTTTACTTTGTGTATCTTTACAAAATACTTTATAGAATTTCTCAGTTTCTTTTGTCATTTTTATATTGTCTAATGCTTTAGTTATAAAAACTGCATCTCTAGGCCAGCAGTAGCTATATCTACCACATTTAGACATTGCTTCGTCTACTTCTACTGCTGCAGATATTCCACCAGTTTCTTGATTTAATAATAAAGGAAATAGCAAAATGCTTCTTTTATATATTTGGTTAAATTTTGTATTTAGTGTGTTTGTTTCTGGTTTTAATTCAATATTTAAATGTTCTTTAACATATTTTTTCCAGTATTTTTCTATATTTTGTTCTTCTCTTTTTATATCTAGTTTTTTTATTTCTGTTAGTTCTTTGTTTAAATTTTCTTCTGTTACACTTTCTTGATTGTTTTTAAAATATAAATATACTACTAATTCTTTTTTATCTCCTGGTTTTAAATTTCCAATATCATAGCTAATGCTAGAATCTGAAGACATTCCTATATAGTCTTTGTCTGAAATTATTCCACTTGATATATTCTCTTTAGTATCATTTAGTTGATAGCTTAAAAGTGGAGTATTTGAAAATGTATACATTGTATAGTCATGACAATATTGTATTAAAGTATTATCTTTTATTTTGCTTCCTACCATATTGTTATAGTCTGATAATAATTTTATATGTATTAAAAAATTAATATCTAAGTCAATGCTATTATTATTTTCAAATTCGTATTTTTTTACCAAAACATCTTTTTTTATTAAAGCAAAATCTGTTTGTTTTATTTTTAAATTAAAATATGTATTAATTACTTCAGTATTCAAAATATTAGTATCTTCTGTATAATATTGATTATACTGATTATTAATGTCTTCGTGTAAATATATAATTCCAGAATCATTAATTTTTACACCTGTTTTAAACTCATCTATCCAACTTTTAAAGTCAGGATGTGGATACATAACTCTTAAAAGTTCTCCTTTTTGAGTATAACTTGCAGTTATGTTTTTTCCTCCAATTATGGCATCATTATTATATTTGTTTTTCATTTGTCTTTTACCTCTTTAATTTTTTTCTACAATTCTTACAATTTGCTCTTCTATTTGATTTAAACGTAGTTTAAGCAAACTAATCTCTTCATTTTTACTGTCTTTGCCTAAGTATTCTTCTTTTATAATTGTTTCCATATCATTTAATTCTTCTTTTAGTACTTTAATTTTGTATATTATGTCTCTCTTTTCCAATGTGTTTTTAGCAATAGGCTGTATAGTTTGCTCCATAGTTAAGTTTTCGTCTAGTGTGTAAGTTTGACCATATTCTGGTATAGTAACACCTAGTCCTACTTCATCTATGATTTTATTTTTTAGTATTTCTTGTCCTGTGGGCTCTCCGTGTACTAAAAATATGTGTTTTGGTTTTGTTATAAAAGAATAAATAAAGTTTAACAACCATTCTTGGTCTGCGTGGCCAGAATATCCTTCAATATATTCTATTCTTGCGTTTACTGCTATTTCTTCTCCAAATATCTTTACGTTTTTTTCTCCATCAACAATTCTTCTTCCTAATGTTCCAGGTGCTTGATATCCTACAAATAAAATTGTACTATTTGGATCCCATAAGTGATGTTTCAAGTGATGTTTAATTCTACCAACTTCACACATACCACTTGCTGAAATAATAATTGAAGGTTCATTTTTTTCATTTAAAGCTTTTGATTCATCTGCTGTTCTTGTAAATTGCAACCCTGCAAATTCTAGTGGATTATCCCCTCTTTTAATAAGTTCTTGAGTTTCTTCATCAAACAAGTTTGCATTTTCTCTAAATATTTCTGTTGCTGAAATAGCTAAAGGACTATCTACATATACAGGTACATTCATTAAAGTTTGATATTTTTTTCTAAATTCTTCGCTGTCATTTGCATCTTTCAAATTGTTTAATTCATATAGAATTTCTTGTGTTCTACCTACTGCAAATGAAGGTATTACAACAGTTCCGCCTTTGTCTAATGTTTCTGAAACAACATCTAAAAACATTTTTGCTTTATCATCATTTCTCATATGTAGTCTTCCACCATATGTTGATTCCATAATTAAATAATCTGCATTTTCTATCATTGTTGGTGAAGAAAGTAGCGGAATGTCATTGTTACCTAAATCTCCTGTAAAAACAGCTTTAGTTTCTTTTCCATTTTCCTTTACCCATACTTCAATAATTGCAGAGCCAAGCATATGTCCTGCATCATTAAAACGAACATAAATGTCTGGTGATATTTCTACAATTTCATCATAATTAACTGCTTGAAATATTTCCATTGTATCTATAGCATCTTGCGCTGTATATAGTGGAGGAAGTGCTTCTTTTCCTTCTCTCATTCTTTTTCTATTTCTCCACTCAATTTCTTGTTCTTGAATATGTCCACTATCTGGAAGCATAATTGAGCATAAATCTCTTGTTGCTTTTGTTGTTATAACTGGATTTCTGTATCCTTCTGTATATAGTTTTGGTATTCTACCTGAATGGTCAATATGCGCGTGTGTTAATAGTACAAAGTCTATATCTTGAACATCAAATGCAAACGGCTCGTGGTTTTGCATTTCATCTCTGTCTCCTCCTTGATACATACCACAGTCTATTAAAAACTTTTTTCCTGCTCCTTCTACTAAAAAGTTGGAACCTGTTACCATTCTTGTTGCCCCTAAAAATGTAATTTTCATATTTTCTACCTCACTTTTAAATAAACAATTTTGTTTTCTTTTTTAGTTTTACGGTTTTTTTGCTATAAATTTCGTATGTTGTTTCTAATATATTTCCATCATAATAATCTGCAAATAGTTTTTTATCTTCAACTTTGGTTTCAATTACCATATTATTCAAATCAATCATTTTGCTTTCAAAAATTTTGCTAATTATATCATAATTTACTTCTTCGTCTTCTGTTACTTCATCTATAACTCCTAAACTTTTTGATTTTTTAAGTAATAATTGAATTGTTTTTTCAAATTCTTCTTTTAATTCTGGAACATTCTTTAATATAGTTCCTTGTTCATTAAATGTTAAAAAACAATAATATCTTAGTTTATATATATATTCAATAATTTGTTGTTTGGTTGTAGCTTTTGAAATGTTTATTTGAAAGCAAGATAAAAATGCCAAGCATAGTTCTATAATTTTTTTATTACTTTCTGCTTCTTTAAAATTTATATCATTTAAAAATTCATATTGTGTATTAATTTTTTCTTTTATATTAATATATCCATTAGGATCAATTAAATTATTATATATTTTTATTTTATTAATATATTCTTGTCTTTCAATTTCTAATTTGTTTACAAGTTGTCTTGTACTAAATATTTTTTCTTTGTTTGGCAAGTTTTCATTTCTTTTTGCATATTCTTGTTGCAGAGTTGTTTTATTATTTATAATTTTATCTATTTCTTTTATTTTTTGAGTAAGTTCTTTTTTCTTTTGTGTTATTTCATCTAAATATTGCTTCTTATTATTTATTTTTTCATATTCTTTATTTACTTTTTCTTTTACTTTTTTCCATTCTTCTTTTTGTTCTTTATCTTGTTTTATTATGCTTTCTACTATTAGTTTCAAAAATAATGTAGTAATAGATTTAGCTCTTTCTTCTCCAAAGCTATCTTTTAATTTTTCATATGTTAACATTAAGTAATCTGCTAGCTGACTATTATTTTCTATCCAATTATTTATAAATTCATATCCTAATAAATATAAAAGAGTTTGAAAAATCAAATTAATTTTTATGTTCTCTATTGATTTTGTAGATACATCCCAAGACCATCCATTAAAGTCTCTAATTACTTCTACTTCATTCATTTTTGTTCCTGCATTTAATAAATAAGTTATAGATTTTTGTAAAAGTGTTTCTTCTTCTGTTACACATATATCCTCTTGTGCTATTAGTAAAATGCAATTTAATAAAATTACTTCATTTCCTATTAATATAATTTTTCCTTCTTCTTTATTTATTATAAAATCCTTTTTTTCTTTTTCTAATATTTTAGCTTCTTCTGAATTTAATTTTGCAACTATAATTTGATTACATTTTACTTCAATAATATAAAGTAGTTTATCTAAAAAAGTTCCTTTTTCATATACTTCTATTTTTGTTTTTGAATAATCTTTGTATGAATTTTCTATTTTATAGAACATGCTTAAAAGAAGGTTTTTAGTATCTGTTGAAAATTCTTTTTTTTCTAAAACCTTCTCTAATGCATTTGTATAATCCTTTATATGAATTTTTTTAAGTAGTTTTTCTGTCTTTTTTTCCATTGCAATCCCTTTTCATTGGTTATTTTATGGATTATTCTTGTTGATTATTGTTTTCCATTGTTGCCATTTTTAATTCTTGCCATCTTTCTTTTGGCATAATTACTTCACGTGGTTTGCTTCCTTGATATCCTGAAATAATACCTCTTTCTTCCATTTGGTCAATAATTCTTCCTGCTCTAGCATATCCAACTTTAAATCTTCTTTGAATAAATGATGTAGAAGCTTGTCTGGTTTCTACTACAGTATCTATTGCTTCCATTAATAATGGATCTGTTCCATCATCGTCTGCTTGTTCTGTTTCTAAATCTTTTTCTGTTTTATTTGCTTTTTCAATTTGCTCTATAATATCTTCATTATATTTAACTTCCCCATTTGCTTTTATAAAGTCTACTATTTTTTCTACTTCTTTGTCTGATACAAAAGCTCCTTGAACTCTAGTAGGTTTTGGAGCCCCTGCTGGATAAAATAACATATCTCCTTTTCCTAATAGTTTTTCTGCCCCAACCATATCTAAAATAGTTCTTGAGTCTATTTGTGAAGATACTGCAAATGAAATTCTTGATGGAATATTTGCTTTAATAATTCCTGTAATAACGTCAACAGATGGTCTTTGTGTAGCAATTACTAAGTGCATTCCTGCAGCTCTTGCTTTTTGTGCTAATCTACAAATTGAATCTTCAACATCTTTAGAAGCTACCATCATTAAGTCTGCAAGCTCGTCAATAATAATAACAATTTGTGGTAATATTCCTGTTTCTTCTTGTTTTGATATTTCGTTATATCCTTTAATATCTCTAACACCTTTTTGAGCAAAAATTTGATAACGGTTTTCCATTTCTTGTACTGCCCAAGCTAATGCTCCTGCTGCTTTTTTAGGATCTGTTACTACCGGAATTAACAAATGTGGAATTCCATTATATACAGAAAGCTCTACTACCTTTGGGTCTACCATAAGTAGCTTTACTTCACTTGGTTTTGCTTTATATATTATACTAGAAATTAAAGTGTTTATACAAACACTCTTACCAGAACCTGTTGCACCTGCTATTAAAACGTGTGGCATTTTTGCAATATCTGTAACTACAGCTTCTCCTGCAACGTTTTTACCTAGAGCAAAAGCAAGTTTAGATTTATGAGTTTGAAAGGCTTCATCTTCAATAATTTCTCTAAAATGTACAGTTTCATTGTCTTTGTTTGGAATTTCAATTCCAACAGCTTGTTTTCCTGGAATTGGAGCTTCAATACGTATGCTTTCAGCTGCTAAGTTTAAAGCAATATCATCTGCTAAATTTGCTATTTTACTAACACGTACACCTTCTGCAGGTTTAAGTTCATATCTTGTAATTGCTGGCCCTACAGATACATTTTCTACTTTTGCTGAAACACCAAAACTATATAAGGTTTTTTGTAATTTAGTAGCAGTATCTGTTACAGCTTTTTTACTTCCTTTGTTTCCTTTCTTTTCAGGTTCACTTAGTAATTGGATTGGTGGAAATTCGTAGTTTTCATCTTCTTCTGTTATAGTGTGTTCTAATTGTAACACTTCTTTGGTTTTTTCTTCCTTTTGTTCTTCAACTTGTTTAAATAAGTTAGCATCAATTACATCAGGTGAAGATACTTCTTCTGTTTTCTTTTTTCCAAAGAAAGGTATACTTAAGTCATCATTTGAGTGATCATATTTTTTGCTTTTATTGTCATCATCATTTAAATTAATAGTTAGTTGATTTTCAAGTTGAGATGCTAATTGCTCTGCCTCTTCTTTTTCTTTTAATCCTCTTCTTTTTCTTTTTTCTTCTAAAGTTATATTTTGGTTTTCTTTTTCATAAACGTATTTGTTTTTTCTTTCTTCTCTTTTTTCTT
>JBJFEZ010000028.1:0-10386 GCA_051891195.1 Clostridia bacterium | reverse complement strand
TGCATCATTTTTTATTTCTCCTACTGGCACCCATACAAATTCATTTAAATCTGTTACATTTTGTATTACTATTCCATCTTGCACTACTGGAATATTAGTTGATTCCCCATCTTCATTTTTATCATAAGTATATTCTACTATATGATTTTCACTTCCGTGTTTCATGTGCTAATATTTTAAAATCTGCTGGCACTACTATTTTATTTCCGTATCTATCATATACTGTTTCATTTTTTGTTGACGCTTTTAGAATTAGATCTTCTATTGTTGACCCTTCTACTGTTACGGCTTGTGATATTGTTTCTGTTTTGTTATTTGCTTTATCTACTGTTAGTATGTGCAAATAATATGTTTTGGGTTCATAAGCTGTTAATTCAATTGATTCAGCATTGCTACTAAATTCTCTTGCTGAATTCCACTTAGATGATGTTGTTCCTATTTTTGTTGCTATTTGATTATATATGTATTTACAACTTGCTATGTTTACTCCACTTTCATTGTCAATATGAGTTACTGTTGCTATTACTTTTTCTCCTACAGATGTAGCGTTTTTGTCTAGAGTTATATTAGCTGTTGGCAATACGTTATCTATTATGTTCACAGTTAGAGTTCTGTCAGGTCTATTTTCTTTAGTTAATTTTACTTCTACACTATCTCCGTAAGCTAAATTTGTTATAGGGTCTGTATATATTGTATATTCATTACTTTCTAATTTATAATATATTGTATATCCTGATATTGTTGCTGTTAATGTTAAGCTTGCTTTTCCATTATTCCATATTATGCTTGCAATTACTGGTTTTCCCTTTCCATCATTCATTGCCATTTCTAGTTCTTCATATGAATTAACTAGCTCTTCATTTTTTTGATTTTGCGTTTCTTGTACTTTATTTGAAAATTCCTTTGTTGATTTCAGTATTCCATTTTCCCCCAATGCTATATTAATTGTTATTCCTGATAATATTATTAATATTGCTATTGTAACAACAAGTGCTATTAGGGTTACGCCCTTTTGAGTATTAAATGGTGAAAATATTTGTCTTTCTTTATTTTTTATAAATGTTAACTTTTTTTCCCTTAGAGCCACAGTTTTTTTAACGTTTTGCATTTTTCTTCTGTTTCCTTCCTTGTTTTCTTATTTTTACTTTTTAAGTTTATATATAATTTTTAGCATTGTAAATACTTTTTATAAATTATTATATAAATATTTCATCCAGCTATATACTCCATTCGCCCATTTTTTATCTGTTGCATATTTTTTATTTACTCCTGTAAGGGTATTTCCATTGTAGTAACATCCATCTGCAATATTTCCGTCATATATTTTTGTTCCTTTTTCATTCAAATAATATTTTGCAAATACTCTAGCTAGTAAATCTATTCCTTCGGAATAGTCTTCAAATTGGTATGCGTTATTATATGGATCTCTGTCATATGCACCATATCCAAACAAATTCTTTTTGTCCGATGCTATGCTTGAGCCACCCCATCCGCTCTCATGTATTGCTACTGCTGCCAAGAATATTCCGTTTACATTATATTGTTGTTCTGCATAATAAAAATATTGTGCATTATTTTCAAAAATTTTTTTAGTATCTCTTTCTTCGTTTTTAAATACCTTTTTAAATTGCTCTAGTGATAGTCCACTTGGCTTATTCAAAGCCATATCAAAACTTAGTGTATTTAATAATTGTTGTTTTGTGTATTTATTGCCTGGAATTACTTCTTGCTCTTCTTGTTTTTCATTAGGATTTAAATATGTAAAACATTCAGACTTTGCCCAACCAATATAGCTTTGGTATTTTATTTGATACCATTCATTTTGCTTTTTTAGTAGTTTTACTTCTTCGTTTTTATTTAAGGTAATTAGTTTTTCAGCATTATCTTTTGGTTCAATTCTAACAGCTAAAAATAATGCTGTAACATATAGTTTGTCTCCTACTTGTACATTGTAGCTTGCTCTATAGTTTCCTGTTCCTATTTCAACTATTTTGTTTATTGATGCTTTTGTTATAGTAGTTCCTATTTGTTCTTCTTTAACTAGTTTGTCATCTTCATATGTCTTTTTTATAATTATTTCTTGTTTGCCATCTGTACCTTCTTGTAATACTTGTATAACTCCTTTTGGTAAGTCTGGATTATTGTTATATTTTGTAGTATATTCTAAGTCTATTTCTTGTTTTATTATTTCTTCTTTTTTTATGGCTTGTATATTTTTTTGTATAATTTCATTTATATCCATTTTTTCTTTACTTGCTACTTTGTATGTTTCCTCTTCTGCTGTTACTGCATAGGTTACTTTTTCTTGAGATAGTATTAAATAAGCAATATAAATAACCACTGTAATTATTGAAATTAATATAACAGCAGTTATTAATTTTAATGTAATTTTAAAGGTATGTTTTTTCATTTGTTTCACCTATTTTTATTTTAATATTAAGCAAATTTTTTGTCAATATTTGTAGGATTGAAATTTTTACCAAGAAACAATCTGTGCATTTTCTTCGCCAATTAAGTCTTGAAATTGTTTTAATATTTCAGGAGTCATATAAATTCCACCCGCTTTGTCTACTTTTTCTCCATTTTTTATTTGTATTTGAATATTACTTTTTTCTCCATTAAAGAAATATATAGCACCTTTTAGTTTTTCTTTTGTTTGTTCATCTAAATTTGTTACATTTAACTCAAAAACTTTTTGCTTTGTTTCTGCAAATTCTTTTATAGTTCTTGCTACTATTTTTGGTTCTTCATCTTCTCTTATACTTAACCTGCCTTCTACTAAAACTATGTTATCATTTACTAAAATTTCAGAACATTGTTTATAGCAACTATCAAATACAATAAATTCAGTAGAACCGTATAGGTCTTCTATAGTAACAAATGCCATAATAGTATTGTTTTTTGTATATTTCTTTTTTACAGATGATATAATTCCTGCATATGTAACGTTTTGTCCATCTTGATATTCTAAAACTTGTTCTTCCTCTAAATTATCTTGTTCATTTATTTGCATTAGTTTTAAGCTGTTTATATTAGTTTTAGACTCAATTTGTTCTCTTAATTTTTCTAATGGATGACCTGAAATATATATTCCAAGCATTTCTTTTTCCATTGATAATTTTTCTTTTTCTTCATATTCTGGCAATATTGTATAATTGTATTTGATTTTTTCTTTTTCATTTGCTCCACCTAAGTCAAACATAGAAACTTGTCCATCAAAACCTTTTTTGTCATTATTTATTGTATCTATAATATTTTCAAATGATGCTATTAATGTTTTTCTTGTTTGTCCTAGTTCATCAAATGCTCCTGCCTTTATTAAACTTTCTATGCATTTTTTATTAACTGAAGAATCTTTAATTCTTTCACAAAAATCACTAAAATCTTTAAATTCTCCGTTTTTTTCTCTTTCAGCTACAATTTCATCAACAGCTGCTGTTCCAACATTTTTAACACTTCCTAGTCCAAAACGTATTTTGTTGTTGTCAACAGTAAATTTTGTAAAGCTTTTATTTATATCTGGTTTTAGTATTTGTATAGCTAGTCTTTTACATTCTTCAATATAGCCTGGTACTTTATCTAAATTGCCTAAAAAGCTATTAAGCATTGCTGCCATAAATTCTGTTGGATAGTATGTTTTTAAATATGCTGTTTGGTATGATACTACTGCATATGCTGCTGCGTGTGATTTGTTAAAAGCATATTTTGCAAATTCAGCCATTTCATCAAATATTTTATTTGCAGATTGTTCATCTATTCCATTTCTAACACATCCAGGAACTATAATGTTTCCATTTTCATCTAATTGTCCGTGTATAAATATTTCTCTTTCTTTTGCCATAACATCAAGCTTTTTCTTTCCCATTGCTCTTCTTACTAAGTCAGCTCTGCCTAATGAATAGCCTGCTAAATCTCTTACAATTTGCATAACTTGTTCTTGATATACCATGCATCCATATGTAACCTCTAATATTGGTTTTAATGCTGGATGTGTGTATACTGCGTGTTCCGGGTCTTTTTTGTTTGAAATATATCTTGGTATTTGGTCCATTGGGCCTGGTCTGTATAAAGAAACTCCAGCAATTATATCCTCTAAGCAGTCTGGTTTTAGTTCCTTCATAAAGTTTGTCATCCCTTGACTTTCAAACTGGAATATTCCAACAGATTCTCCTTGTTGCCATAATTTATATACTTTTGGGTCATTCATTTGTTTATCAAATTTAACATCTATTTTTTGGTTTTGTTTTACTAAATCTATAGTATCTTGAATAACTGTTAAAGTGCGAAGTCCTAAAAAGTCCATTTTTAAAAGTCCTAGTTCTTCTAGTGTTGTCATTATATATTGTGTTGATATTGCTCCATCTCTTACATAAAGTGGTACATAGTTTACTACTGGTTCTTTTGTAATAACAATACCACAAGCGTGTGTAGAAGCCTGCCTTGGCATACCTTCTAAAGCCATTGCAATATCTAACATTTTTTTAATGTCTTCATTTGCATCATATAGTTCTTTTAATTCT
This sequence comes from Clostridia bacterium, assembly GCA_051891195.1. Lineage (GTDB taxonomy): Bacteria > Bacillota > Clostridia > TANB77 > CAG-508 > CAG-273. Next base: position 5,866 of record JBJFEZ010000028.1, on the reverse strand, counting down.
CTATTTTGCTCCATAGCTTTTTTAATTGTAATATGAAGCTCGTTTGGTATCATTTTGGCGAGTTTGTCCGCTTCTGCATAAGGCATATCCAAAACTCTTGCCACATCACGAATAACCATTCTGGCAGACATTGTGCCAAATGTAATAATTTGTGATACATGATCTTTTCCATATTTATTTTCTACATATTCAATAACCTTGTCTCTTTTTTCATAGCAAAAGTCAACATCAAAATCAGGCATACTAATTCTTTCAGGATTTAAAAAACGTTCAAAAATCAATCCATACTGAATTGGATCAATGTCTGTAATGCCTATGCTATATGCAACAATAGAACCCGCACCAGAACCACGTCCTGGTCCTACTGGTATATTATGTGTTTTTGCAAAATGTATGTAGTCCCAAACAATTAAGAAATAGTCTACATATCCCATTTTATTTATAACACTAAGCTCATATTTTGCTCTTTCTTTAATTTCCTCAGTTATATTTTCTCCATATTTTTCTTGTAATCCATCTAAAGTTAACTTTTCTAAATAATCATAGTGTGTTTTAAATTCTTCTGGAACATCGTAATTTGGTAAAATAGTATGTCCAAATTCAAATTCAACATTACATTTTTCAGCTATCTTAACTGTGTTTTCAATAGCATCTGGTACATTTTTAAAATATTCAGCCATTTCTTCAGGTGATTTAACATATAGTTCATCTGTTTCAAAACGCATTCTATCTTCATCTAACATACGTTTTCCTGTTTGAATGCAAAGTAATACTTCGTGGTTATATGCATCTTCTCTTTTTAAATAATGTGCATCATTTGTTGCTACTAGTGGAATATCTAATTCTTTTGATAGTTGTATTAATTTTTGGTTTGCTAATACCTGTTCTTTTATACCATTATTTTGAATTTCTAAATAATAGTCTTCTCCAAAAATATTTTTATGCCATAAAGCTACTTCTTTTGCTTTTTCCATATTATTTTCTAATATTGCTTGATTTACTTCACCTGCTAAACAAGCACTACAACATATTAATCCTTCGTGATACTTTTCTAGTATTTCATGGTCTATACGTGGTTTATAATAAAATCCTTCTGTGTAACCTAAAGAAACTAAAGTTGCTAAGTTTTTATATCCATTATTGTCTTTTGCAAGTAATATTAAATGGCTATATTTACTGTCAAGGTTAGGGTCTTTATCAAATCTGCTTCTTGGTGCTACATATACTTCACAACCAATTATTGGTTTAATGTTATTTGCTTTGCAAGCTTTGTAAAAGTCAATAGCACCAAACATAGCACCATGGTCTGTAATTGCCATAGCATTCATTCCTAATTCTTTTGCTCTTACTGGTAATTCTTTTATTCTGTTTGCACCATCTAATAAGCTGAATTCGCTGTGTATATGTAAATGTACAAAGTCTGGCATAAAATTTCTCCTTCTCTAATTTTTATTATAACTCAACTTGCTGATAATTGCAGTTTGCTAAGCACAAAGCTGCTTTGTCAACTTTTCTCCCTAAAGCTTGTTCTAATGCTGTTTTATATATTTCTAATTGTATTTTATATTTTTCTAATATTTCTTCTTTTGCATTTGGTACATTTGGAACATAGTCAGTTTTAAAGTCAATTAATACCAATTTATCATTTTTGTCAATGTAATATAAGTCTATAATTCCTTGTACTAAAATGTTCTTTTTAGTTTGTGCTTGTTTTGCTTCTAGTATAATATCTTTAGCTGGTATATTTATATAAAATGGTTGCTCTTTGTGAACTTCTTTTGCTTGTTTTAATTCATTAAATAATGTTGATTTAGTATATTTATAAATTAATTTTACATTAATTGCATTTGCTTCATTTTGAGTTATTATTTCTTTTTCTACTAAATTGTTTATAATATTTTCAATATCGTTTAATGTATATTCCTTTTTTTCATCTAGTCTTTGAATGCATAAATGTACCAATGTTCCTTTTTGTGCATTTGATATTCTTTGAGTTTCTTGCATAAATTTTGGTGTGTATATAGTTTTATAGTCTTTTGAATCATCTTCTATTATTTCTTCATTTGATATTTTTTGAATTTCTTCTATCTTCATTTTTTCTTGTTTAATTTTAGTAACTGAAGATTTTGTAGGTAGTTTTGTGTCTACTAAATAGCTATATTCCCATTCTAATAGTTCTTTTAAAGTTTCTTGCGTTTTTTTTGTTTCTTCTTCTGTTTTATTTTTTATTTTTTTGTTTATTTGTTCTTTTATATTTATTTGATTAGTTTTTTCTTCTTTTTGTAGTGTTTTTAATAATTCGTTTTTGTTATTAATATTTAAGCTTATAATATTATTTATTTTTAATTTTTGTCCTTTCAATGTGATTTGTTTGTTTTGATTAAAAAGGTATACATACATTAGCCAGTCTAAATATGACTTTGCTTTTTTCATTAGTTTATCATCTAATTTAATATTATCTTTACTATTATATATTTCTAAATTTTTACTTTTTTCTTGTATATCTTTTATAAAGTCTTTGCTTCTTCCTGTAATATATAGCTTTTCTTTTGCTCTTGTTAATGCAACATATAAAATTCTTTCTTCTTCTGAAAGAGTTTCTTGTTTCATCTTTAATTTAATTGCTTCTTTAGCTAAGCTTGGGTATTTTATTTTTTTTGTAGTGTCTATTACTGTTGGTCCAAACCCAATATCTTGGTGAAGTAATATTGAATCATTTAAATCTTGCATATTGAATTTTTTGTGAGTATTACACAAAAATACTACTGGAAATTCTAGACCTTTGCTTTTATGAATACTCATTATTCTTATTACATCTTCATTTTCTCCAATTAGTTTAGCTGGGCTTAAATCTCCATTTTGTTTTTTTAGTTTATCTATAAATTGTACAAAATTAAATAAACCTTTAAAACTTGCTTTTTCATATTGTTTAGCCTTTTCAAATAAAGTTTTTAAATTTGCTTGTCTCATCTCTCCATTTGGAAGTAAACCAACATATTGATAGTATCCTGTATCTAAATATATTTGCCATATAAATTCATCAAGTGGCATATATTGTGACTGGCTTTTCCATTTTTCTAATTTTTGTATAAAGTCTTCTATTTTGTTTTTTAGCTCTTTTTCACATACTAATCTTGTTTTTATTAATGCTTCATAAAAGCTACAGTTTTTGTCTGTTAATCTTATTGTAATTAGGTCATTGTCTGTTAAATTGCAAATAGCTGATCTTAGAACAACTACTAGTGGTATGTCTTGAAGTGGGTTGTCTACTATTTTTAAAATTGATAAAATAGTTTGAATTTCTACTGTATCTAAGTATGAACTAGAAGTGTCACTAAATACTGGCAATTCTAAATCAGATAGTTCTTTTTCATATATTGGTGCTAAATTAGAAGTTGCCCTTAATAATATTACAATATCTTTTGGTCTTATATTTCTATACCCTTGTTTTTTATCATAAACCATATAATTGCTATTTAATAAAGCTTGTATTTTGTCTGCCACAAATCTAGCTTCTAATACATCGTCTTCTATTCTTTCTACTTCTTCGCTTTCTTCTTCTCCTTCAAATGCTGTGATTGATTCATTTTCTTTTAAGTCTATAATTTCTATTTGCGTAATTCCAGCATAATTTTTAATTTTTTCTTCTTGTTCGGGATAATTTGCTCCATAGTTTAAGTATTCATCTTCGTTATAGTTTATATCTCCTAATTGTTTACTCATTATTGCTTCAAATACTAAATTGGTAATGTTTAATACATTTTGCCTACTTCTAAAGTTACGAAATAGCTGAATTTTTAAATTATCTTTTTTTTGTTTATATTCTTTATTTTTATATTCTTCATATTTTTGTAAAAATAGCTCTGGTCTTGCTTGTCTGAATTTATATATACTTTGTTTAACATCTCCAACCATAAAAATATTATTACCTTTTGAGATGCTTGTTAAAATAGTTTCTTGTACTAAGTTGCTGTCTTGATATTCATCTATTGCAATTTCTTCAAACTTTTCTTGATATTTTTTTGCTACTTCTGTAGGCTTGTTGTTTTCATCTATTAATATTTTTAAGGCAAAGTGTTCAATGTCATTAAAGTCAATACAATTTTTTTCTTTTTTCTTTTGTGAAAAATTTTCTGAAAATTCTATAACTAAGTTTGATAATTTTTGTAAAATTGGATACATAGTTTCCAAATCTTGTATTGCTTTTTCTTCTGAACAATTTATTAATTTTGATATATTTTCTTTAATTTTCTTTTTTACTTTGTCTCTTATTTCTTTTGCATCTTCTTTTAAGTTGTTAGTTACTTCTTTATCAACTGGCCATTTGGCAAAATTTAAATTAGATATTTTTTTATATGTTTCATTCCAAGAAGAAGTAGTTACTAATATTCCTTGTAGCTTAATTTTATCATCTTCTATTGTTTGATAAAACTTAGCAAGTTCCGGAAAACGCAACATTTTTGTTTTAATTGTTTCAAGTTGCATTATTGCTTCTTCTAGTTCTTCTTTTACAGCTTGCATAATAATTTTGCCACATAAGCTTTGTGTTATATTTCTATTTTTTATTTGAAATAGACTTAATTTTTCTTGTAGCCATTTATTTGGGAATGGACTACTTTGAATAAATTTATATATACTTAATACTAGTTCTTGAAGTGGTTCATCTCCACGGTAATTTGTATATGTTTCTAGTAACTGTATAAAGTCGCTATCATTGTTTATATATTTTTGTTCAAACAAGTCATCTATAACTTCTTGCTTTAAAAGATCTATTTCTGCTGTATCTGCAATTTTAAAATTGCTTGGCATATCAATTTCATAAAAATGGTTATGTATAACATCTAAGCAAAAAGAATGTATAGTACAAATGCTTGCTTTGTTAAGAAGTATTATTTGTCTTTGTAAATGAACATTTTTAGGGTTTTCTTCTAGTTTTTTATATATAGCTTCTAATATTTTTTCTCTCATTTCACTAGCTGCTGCATTAGTAAATGTTACAACTAATATTTTGTCAATATCTATTTGTTCATCAATTATTTTGTGAATAATTCTTTCTACAAGCACGGCTGTTTTGCCACTACCTGCAGCAGCAGCAACTAATATATTTGAGCCTTTTTCTTGTATGGCTTGTAATTGTTCTTTAGTCCATTTTATCTCTGACACTTTTTACTCCTTTTTTGTCGTATTTTGCATATTTATTATATATTAGTTAGCCTTGTTTTTCAATTGTTTTTAACAAATTAAAACCCATTTTTTGCATCCACTTTCTATATTTCTTGCGCTTTTTTTCTGTGTTTATTCAATTTAAAAGTCTTGCAAACATAGAAAAAGCGCCACGCTAGTGTGCATGACGCGTATCTACAATTCGCTAAATTAGCTTCTTTAAGCCAATTTAGCATAACTTTCTATTGTATTTTCTTCTTCTAGTTTATTGCCCACATAAATCAGAACTACTTTATATAAAGTGTGAGACGGAAAGACATGCCGTCGTTGTTGTGAGTCGTAAGGCTAAAGTACCTGCCAGCTACGCAGTAGCTGGCAACGAAGTAAAGCCCTCCTCTACTACCACAAGGGAAAGCATTGCCGCCATTCTTGCAAGTGGAATATTCTGTTATCCATTCCAAAGTATTACTTGCCATATCGTATATATTACATACTTTATCTGTTGTTTCTGGTCTTTCACCCGTGTTTGCTAAACTCCCTGTATTTTTTGAATTTTGTATTGAATATGCTGTATTGCTAGAGTACTTTTGTATAAATACTATTGCTGTATCCCACGCATAACTATTTATTAAGTCACTTTCTACCCCTACTTCATTATTATTTATATCTTTATTTCCTGCATACATATTTCTTGCTACTTTTA
>JBJFEZ010000027.1:0-10735 GCA_051891195.1 Clostridia bacterium | reverse complement strand
CAGCAATAGTATTTATACAAAAATATTCTAGTAATACAGCATATTCAAAACAAAATTCAAAAAATACAGGTAGTTTAGCAAACACAGGGGAGCAAACTGGAACAACTGATACAACAGATAAAGTATGTAATATATACGATATGGCAAGTAATACTTATGAATGGACCACAGAATATTGCACTTACACGGGTAGCGGTTATGCTTATCCTTGCGTGCGTAGAGGAGGGGGGTACCAATACAACGGCTACTGCACAGCTTACAGGAATAGCGACATTGCGACTAACTGGTTCGGCTACATCTCTTTCCGCCTCACACTTTATATAAAGTAGCACTGAGTCCTGTAGGTGATAAACTAGAAGAAGAAAATATAATAGGAAGTTATGCTAAATTGGTTTAAAGAGGCTAATTTAGCGAATCGAAGATACGCGTCACGCGCCCACTAGCGTGGCGCTTTTTCTCTGTTTTTGTGCTTAATACACTTGAAACTCATAAAAAATTGTGATATAATTATGCCTTGTAAAATTAGGGGGATAATTATGTTAGAAAATCAAAATATATTCCGTGAAAAAGAAAATCATAGGGTGTTTAAACAATTATTAAATACCTTTATTGAAAGTGAAAATAAAACTCAAACAACAGAAGAAAATGTTTCTAAAAACATAAGAATTGTGCCTAAATTTTTTTATGATCAGTTTAATAAGCAATTAAAAGTAGAATTTAGAATTGGAGATAAACAATTATATAAATTAAAAAATCTTCCGGAATTTTATGAAAAAATGTTAAATAATGAAGCATACCAATATGGAGCAAGACTAAATTTTATACATAGTATAGAAGCTTTTGAAGAAGAGTCTCGCTCAATATTATCTTTTTTATTAAAATATGCAGAAATTATAAAATATAGCAATGAAATTACAAACAATTATACATATTATAGGGGAAATTTTATACCAGATAATATTTTGTTATCAAATACAGGTTTAGATGACATTTTTGAAATTTTAAAAGATAAAAATGTCTTATTTCAAATAAATTCAGTAGAAAAAACTATACACTTTTCAAATGAAGAACCCAAAATAATATTTAATATTACAGAATTAGAAGACAATAAATTTAAACTAAAAAGTAATATTGATGTTTTTGAATATGATATTTTAAAAGGTAGAGAATATATATATCTATTATTTCCACAAACTTTATATAGATGTACTAAAGAATTTGAAGATAGCACATTAAAAATATTAGAAGTTCTAAGAAAAAATTACACAAATCAAATAATTATGGATGAAAAAGAATTAACAAACTTTTTTGCAATGATAGCACCAAAAATAGAAGAAAAAGTTAGTACAAGTAGTTTATCAAAAGAAAAAAAGGAAAAATACATACCACAAAAATTAGGAACTAAAATATATTTAGATTATGACCAAAATAACAACATAATAGCAGATATAAAATTTTGTTATGGTAAACAAGAATTTAATCCATTAATTAATCAAAACATAAGCATTGCTAGAAACATAATTAAGGAAAATGAAGCTTTAAATCAATTTATACAAACAGGCTTTATGCTAGACAAAAATAATGCAAGGTTAATTTTAGTAGATGAAAATAAAATATATAAGTTTTTGTCTGAAGAGATAGAAGACTATATGAAAAAATATGAGGTGTTAGCTACAGACAATTTTAAGAAAAAAGAAATTCATTCTTTAAAAATGAATTCTGTAGGCGTAAAAATAGAAAACAATTTACTACAAATAGATTTATCTCAAATAGATGTTGATTTATCAGATTTGCCTGAAATAATGGAAAAATATAAACTAAAAAAGACTTTTCACCGTTTAAAAGATGGAAGTTACATAGAATTAAAGCAAAATGATACTCTAAAATTTTTAGATAATTTAAATATTGACTCAGAAGGAAAATATACAAATTTAAAAGGTGGAGTAATTACTTTACAAAACTATAGAGGACTTTACTTACAAAGATGTTTAGAAGAACTAAAAAATGTAGAAATAAAAGAAGATACATCATATAAAAAAATGATTAATAATCTTCAAAAGAGTTCTAATAATGCAAAAATTGAACTACCAAAAAACTTAAATGCAAATTTAAGAACATACCAAAAAATAGGGTATCAATGGCTAAAAACACTAGACCAATATGGATTTGGCGGAATTTTAGCAGATGATATGGGATTGGGAAAAACTATTCAAATATTAGCGGTAATATTAGACTATGTTAATAAAAACAAGGAAAATAAAAATCCTTCTTTGGTTGTGTGCCCTAGTTCACTTACGTTAAATTGGCTTAATGAAGCAAATAAATTTGCTCCAAGTTTAAAGGTAAGTGTAATTAGTGGAAGTGCTATTGAAAGAGCAAGAAAAATAGCTAAAATAGAGCAATTTGACTTAATAATTACATCATATGATTCGTTAAAAAGAGATATTGAAATTTATGAAGAAAAAGCCTTTTTATTTAGATATATGATTGCAGACGAAGCACAATATATTAAAAATAATAATACACAAAATGCAAAAGTAATAAAAAAAATATTAACAAAAACTAGATTTGCATTAACAGGAACTCCTATTGAAAATTCCTTATCAGAGCTTTGGTCAATTTTTGATTATATAATGCCAGGATATTTATTTAAATACCGTAAGTTTAAGGAATTATATGAGACACCTATAGTTAAAGGCGAAGATGAAGATTGCTTAGAAAGATTAAAGAAAATGATAGAGCCTTTTGTTCTAAGAAGAATAAAAAAAGACGTTTTAACAGAACTTCCAGATAAGACTGTTAGTGTTTTATACAATGAAATGCAAGATGAACAACAAAAAGTGTATTTATCATATTTGGCCACAGCTAAAAAAGAAATAACGGACGAGATAAAAATTAATGGACTTGAAAATAGTCAAATTAAAATTTTAGCATTACTTATGAGATTAAGACAAATTTGCTGTCATCCTAATTTATTTTTACAAGATTATGATGGAGAAAGTAGCAAATTATTACAATGCATAGAACTTATTAAAAATACAGTAGAAAGTGGGCATAAAATATTACTATTTTCAGGTTATACATCTATGCTTGAAAAAATAGAAAAAGAATTAAAATTAAATAAAATATCTTACTTAAAACTAACAGGGCAAACTAAGGTGTCTGAAAGAATAGAACTAGTAGATAAATTTAATGAAGATAAAGAACTAAAAGTATTTTTAATTTCATTAAAAGCAGGAGGAACAGGTTTAAACTTAACAGGAGCAGATGTTGTAATACACTATGATCCTTGGTGGAACTTATCGGCAGAAAATCAAGCAACAGACAGAACATATAGAATAGGGCAAAAGAACAATGTGCAAGTATATAAATTAATTACCAAAAACTCAATAGAAGAAAAAATATATGAATTACAGCAAAAAAAGGCAAAACTTGCAGATGATATGCTATCTACTAAAAACACATTTATAAATCAATTATCTAAAGAAGATATTATGAAGTTATTTGGATAAAGGAGAGTATGAAATGGAAAAATATATTACTGTAATAGGTGGCGGACTAGCTGGCTCAGAAGCGGCATATCAAATAGCAAAAAGAGGTATTAAAGTAAAATTATATGAGATGAAGCCAGAAAAATTTTCACCGGCACATAGTAATAAAAATTTGGCAGAGGTTGTGTGTAGCAATTCATTTAAATCAAATTTACATACAAATGCTTGTGGTTTACTAAAAGAAGAATTAAGAATATTAGATTCTCTTTTAATACGAATAGCAGATGAAACTGCTGTGCCAGCAGGACAAGCACTAGCGGTAGATAGAGAACTTTTTTCAAAAAGAGTAACAGAAGAATTAGAAAAAATGGAAAATATACAAATTATTAGGGAAGAAGTTGGCAAACAAGTAGTTAATAACATTGATGATATTTTAATAGATGAAAATGTAAAAAGCCAATTACAAGAAATGTCTGAAAATGGAATTGTAATAATTGCTACAGGCCCATTAACTTCAAATAAATTATCTGATGAAATATTAAGCATAACCGGTCAGGATAAACTGTTTTTCTATGATGCTGCAGCACCAATTATTGAAAAAGATTCTATTGATATGAATATTGCCTTTTGGGGAGAAAGATATCAGCAAGAAAGACAAAAAGATGAATCTATAGAGGAATGGGAAAAGAGAATAAAAACGCAGTATGCGGTAAGTTATTTAAATCTTCCTATGAATAAAGAAGAGTATGAAGCTTTTTGGACAGAGTTAGTAAATGCAGAAGTAGTAACATTACACAATTTTGAAAAAAGAGAGATTTTTGAAGGGTGTATGCCTATTGAAATTATGGCAAAAAGAGGAACTGATACTTTAAGATTTGGTCCATTGAAGCCAGTAGGGTTTACAGATAAAAGAACAGGCAAAAGACCATATGCACTTGTTCAATTAAGACAAGATAACAGTCAAGGTAACTTGTTTAATATGGTAGGTTTTCAAACAAATTTAAAGTTTGGAGAACAACAAAGAGTGTTTAGTATGATACCGGGGTTACAAAATGCTGATTTTGTAAAATATGGTGTAATGCATAGAAATACATATATAAATTCAAGTGAATTATTAGAACCAACATACAGATTAAAATCAAATGCAAATATATATTTTGCTGGGCAAATAACAGGTGTAGAAGGATACGTAGAGTCAATTTCTTCTGGATTATTATCTGCATTAAATGCTGTTAATCAGTATAATAAAAAGAATGATAAAAAAATAATTTTTCCAAATACAACAATGATAGGTGCACTAAGTCAATATATATCTACTAAAAATAGCAATTTTCAACCTATGAATGCAAATTTTGGTATTTTACCAGAGTTACCAGAAAATATAAAAGATAAGAAGCTAAAATATTCTAAATTGGCAGATAGGGCTATTGAAGATTTAAAAAGTACTATAGATATGTTACAGTTAAAATAATTAAAATAACAAAATTATCTAAAAAATAAGCAACTTTACATAAAGGTGTTGAAAAAACAAGAAAAATGTGGTAAAATAAATAGTAATATTGTGAATAGGAGAATATTGATAATATGGAAAATGAAAATGAAAAAGTAAAAGAATTAAGAGAAAGATTTGCTAAAATTCAATATGCAGCTAGTTTAGAGAAGGATTTACAACAAGAATTAGACGAAACTAAAGATTTAGAAAAAAGAATATCTTTAACTAAAAGAATTGAAGAAGTAAGAGAAACTAATAATGAGGCCGCAACAACACAAATAATAGAAGAGGCAGAAAATGCTCAAGAAGAAGCGGAAAACAAAATAGAACAAAATAGAGCTAAAATAGAAACTTTAAAAAGTAGAAATAAAGAATTAGAAGAGAAAGAAAAAGCTTTTACTAAAGAAATACTAGAAAACGAAGGTATTATGGAACTAAAAAAAGCAAATCCTTCTTCAAAAATTTACATATCTGCTAAAGAAGAAAACGAAAAATTATTAAAATCAAAAAAAGCTAAACTTTTACAAATAAAAAGAAATGATAACAAAATTAAAAAGCTAGAAGCTGAAATAGAAAGCTTAGAAGATGAAATATTAGATTTTGATGATTTACTTTCTGAAATAAGAGGAGTAAAAAAGGAAGAAATTGAACAAGAAGAAAATCTACAAGAAAAACAGAGTCAAGAAGAAGTTCAGCAACAAGAAGAACAAAGTCAAGAAGAAATCCAGCAACAAGAAGATGAGATGTGGGAACAATACAGAATTGAACAAGAAAAAGAAGAGCAAGAAAAGAATATAAGAATACAAGGAGAGATTGATAAAGATTTTGCCGAAAAGAAATTGGAAGAAGAAAAAGAAGAAACAAGAAGGGATTTAGAAGCAAAAATTGCTGGACAAGAATGGCTTAATGATGAAGAAACTGTAGAAACAGCAGCACCTATAGAGAAACCAAAAACTACACCAGTTTATACACCAATTTTTACAGTAAAAACAGAGGCTAAGCCAGTTCAAAGAACGGTGCCAATAACAACATCAAATAGACCAGTTCAAGAACAAATACCTAAAGCAACATCTGCTCCAAATAAAGAACCAGAAGATAAAGGAAAATGTGAAATAAAAGAAGCAGGATTTCGTATACCAGCAAATGGAAATCCAGAATATTATGTTGTATTTATGAAAGATGGAGATTTAGATCTTAAAACTTATGATGCGCTTCAGTACATTACTACTATAAAACAAAAAGATGTTAATAAATCTAAATATAGAGATATAAAAAATCCAAGAAAATATTTTGATTGTGGCTTGGAAGAAATTTTAAATAAATTTGACTTAGAATACCAAACAGACTATGCAGATAAGTATATAGAATCTATGAAAAAAGATGCAAAAATAGAGGATAGAGGTTTTCAATTAAGCTATAATTTTACTAACCTATCTCTATATCTTCCTAAAGAAGCTAAAAAATTAAACTATTTAATGAAGATAGCCAAAGCAAATAAAAAAGCTGGATTAGCACAACATTATTTTAAGCCAAAGAATATTTTTAAGAGAATTTGGAAAAAAATAGAAAACTCAAAATTCTATTCAAAATATTTCTTGCCAGAACCTGAAGAGTACGAACCTATAATTGGAAAACAAAATGACTTTTCTAATGAAACTGATTCAGAATATAGAAGTTTACAAGGCAAAACCGGAAAAGAGTTTAGAGAAGGACTGAAAGCAACAAAAGAAACACAAAAAACAACAATAGAACCTGACTTTGAAGACATTTCTAGAACAGTAGAAGAAATACAACAAGAAAAAGATGATAAAACAGAAAAAGATGGATGGGAAATTTAGTAAACTTGACAGCTGAATATTGACTTTATTTAAAAAAAATGATAAAATATAAGCCGTTAGTGTAAAATACGCGAAATGTGTATTTCACTAACGGTTATTTAAATTCTGAAAATTTTATTTTAGAAAAGAGGTGAAATTTAAGTGCCAACAATTAATCAATTAGTAAGAAAAGGTAGAAAAAGTTCTACAACAAAATCAACAGCACCAGCATTACAACACGGTTATAATTCTATGAATAAAAGAATGACTAACAATAGAGCACCACAAAAAAGAGGTGTATGTACTGTTGTAAAAACTGTAACACCTAAAAAGCCAAACTCAGCTTTAAGAAAAGTAGCCAGAGTAAGACTTTCTAATGGATATGAAGTAACATCATATATTCCTGGTATAGGACATAACCTACAAGAACACAGTGTTGTTTTAATTAGAGGTGGAAGAGTAAAAGACCTTCCTGGTGTTAGATACCATATTATTAGAGGAACGCTAGATACAGCAGGTGTTAAGGATAGAATGCAGGCTCGTTCTAAATATGGTGCAAAGCGTCCTAAAAAATAGAATTTCCATAAAAAGCTTCGTCTTGCGTCGTTAACCTACACAAAAATTTTTGCAACATACAGCACGTATAGTCTTAAAAATTTTTGCTTGGTTGCCTAGCAATACTCGCTTTTGATGAAAATTCCAATTGCTTAACTTAAAATTAGCAATAAAACTTAAAATGGTGCTAATAATACTTACTAACATTTAAGAGGTACTTAAATTTAGAATAGATTATATAGCACTATACGGAAAAGTATTAAAAAGCTTTTCAGAGTACCTATCATACGGTTTAGTATGAAATTTTAAAAGGAGGGAAGAATAGTGCCAAGAAAAGGATTTATAGCAAAAAGAGAAGTTTTACCAGATCCAATATACAATAGTAAAATAGTTACAAAACTAATTAACAATGTTATGTTAGATGGTAAAAAAACAGTTGCTCAATCAATAGTATATGATGCATTTGATATTATAAAAGAAAAAGAAAATAAAGATGCATTAGAAGTTTTCCAAGCAGCTCTTGAAAATGTAATGCCAGTTCTAGAAGTTAAGGCTAGAAGAATTGGTGGTGCTACATATCAAGTACCAATAGAAATTAGACCAGAAAGAAGACAAACTTTAGGTTTAAGATGGTTAGTTGTTTATGCTAGAAATAGACACGAAAAAACAATGGCTGAAAAATTAGCAGCTGAAATTATGGATGCTGTAGCTGGAAACGGTGGAGCATTTAAGAAAAAAGAAGATATGCATAGAATGGCTGAGGCGAATCGTGCTTTTGCTCATTACAAATTTTAAAATTTTGATGATAAGCGTCGTCTAACTTCGTTAACCGTCGTATAAAATTTTTTCGGCATACAACTCGTATAGCCTCAAAAATTTTAACTAGGTTGCTTTGTTATACTCGCTTCTAATCAAAATTTAAATTAGACAAAGGATAAACACTAATTCATAAACGAATGGTACATTTGAGGTTAAAAAATAACATTCTAAAAGAGTAAGTGTTATTCCTTGTTAGATTAAAAAAAGGAGGATGAAAAGGTGGCTGGAAGAGAGTTTCCTTTAGAAAAAACAAGAAATATAGGAATAGTTGCTCACATAGATGCTGGTAAAACTACAACAACTGAGAGAATACTTTTCTATACAGGTAAAACTCACAAAATTGGTGAGGTTCACGAAGGTGAAGCTACAATGGACTGGATGGTTCAAGAGCAAGAAAGAGGTATTACAATTACTTCTGCTGCTACTACTTGCCAATGGTTAGGTAACCGTATAAATATTATTGATACACCAGGACACGTTGATTTTACTGTAGAAGTTCAAAGATCTTTAAAAGTACTTGATGGTGCTGTTACAATTTTAGCAGCAAAAGGTGGAGTTCAACCACAAACAGAAACAGTTTGGAGACAAGCTGATAAATATGAAGTTCCAAGAATGGTATATGTAAACAAAATGGATACTACAGGTGCTGATTTTATGCTTTGCGTAGATCAACTACGTAATCGTTTAAAAGCAAATGCTATTCCAATTGAATTACCAGTAGGAGCAGAAGAAAACTTTAAAGGTATTGTAGACTTAATAAAAATGAAAGCATTTATTCATAAAGATGATTTAGGAAAAGAAATAGAAGAATGTGATATTCCTGAAGATATGAAAGCACAAGCAGAAGAATATAGAGCAAAATTAGTTGAAGCTGCTGCTGAGCAAGATGATGAATTAATGATGAAATATTTAGAAGGTGAAGAATTAACAGAAGCCGAAATAAAAAAAGGTATTAGAATTGGAACAATAGCAAATAAAATAGTTCCAGTATGCTGTGGTTCTTCATACAAAAACAAAGGTGTACAAGAATTACTAAATGCAGTTGTAGACTTTATGCCATCACCATTAGACATTGCAAACATTAAAGGTGTAGACGAAGATGGTAATGAAGTAGAAAGAAAAACTGACGACAATGAGCCATTTGCAGCTTTAGCATTTAAAATTGCAACAGACCCATTTGTTGGAAAACTTTGCTTCTTTAGAGTATATTCTGGTACATTAGATGCAGGTACAACAATACTAAATGCAAATAAAGACAAAAAAGATAGAATGGGAAGAATTCTATTAATGCACGCAAATCACAGACAAGATATAGATAAAGTATATGCTGGAGATATTGCAGCAGCAGTTGGTCTAAAAGAAGTATCTACAGGTGATACACTTTGCGATCCTGCACACCCAGTTATATTAGAATCAATGGAATTCCCAGAGCCTGTTATTGATATAGCTATTGAGCCAAAAGATAAAGCTAATAGCGAAAAAATGGGCATAGCTTTAGCAAAACTTGCTGAAGAAGATCCAACATTCAAAACTTGGACAGATCAAGAATCTGGCCAAACAATCATTGCTGGTATGGGTGAATTACACTTAGATATCATCGTTGACCGTTTAAAAAGAGAATTCAAAGTTGAATGTAGTGTAGGTAAACCACAAGTTTCTTACAAAGAAACAATTAGAAATAAAGTTAAAGTACAAGGTAAATTCA
This sequence comes from Clostridia bacterium, assembly GCA_051891195.1. Classification (GTDB taxonomy): domain Bacteria; phylum Bacillota; class Clostridia; order TANB77; family CAG-508; genus CAG-273. Next base: position 856 of record JBJFEZ010000027.1, on the reverse strand, counting down.
TTCGTCAATCTGGTGGTAGAGGTCAATATGGTGACGTTTGGCTAGAAATGGAACCATTAGAACCAGGAAAAGGAATTGAATTTGAAAGTAAAATTGTTGGTGGTGTTGTTCCAAAAGAATACATTAAACCAATAGAAGAAGGTATTAGAGAAGCTGCTGAAAATGGTACTTTAGCAGGATACCCTGTAATTGACTTTAAAGCTACATTAGTAGATGGTTCTTACCACGAAGTTGACTCTTCAGAAATGGCATTCAAAATTGCTGGTTCTATGGCATTCAAAGAAGGCTGTAAACAAGCAAAATCAGTTATTCTAGAGCCAATTATGAAGGTTGAAGTAACAGTTCCAGAAGAATATATGGGAGATGTTATTGGAGATATTAACTCTAGACGTGGTAAAATGGAAGGAATGGAAGCTATTCAAGGAAATCAAGTTATCCGTTCATTCATTCCACTATCTGAAATGTTTGGATATGCAACAGACTTACGTTCAAAAACACAAGGTAGAGGTACTTACTCAATGGAACCAAGCCATTATGAAGAAGTTCCAAAATCTGTATTTGATACTATTGTTGCATCAAGAAACAAAAAACAAGACTAACAATTATATTATTTTTAGGTGTTATAACTAGTTTTGCATAAAAGTATAAATAATACTTGCAATTTTAATAAAAATAGTATAAAATACAAGTGCTTGAAAAAGATTTTAATATTAAAAAAATAAATGTAGGAGATTTAAAAAATCCCTAACAAAATAAGGAGGAAATTAAAAAATGGCAAAAGCAAAATTTGAAAGAACAAAACCACACGTTAACATTGGTACAATCGGACACGTTGACCATGGTAAAACAACAACAA
>JBJFEZ010000026.1:0-2038 GCA_051891195.1 Clostridia bacterium | reverse complement strand
TTTTTAGACAACAAGTTATATTACCTTTTTATAAAAACGGCTTAAAATCGATTCTGAAGCGTCAATATTTTATCATTTTTCAGCACTTATTAAGTATTACATAAATTATAAAAAATATGACACATTTATAAATATATAATTATATATTTGTAATTTAAAAGCTTAAAAACAATTTATAAAACTATAAAAATTATAATAACTAAAATTTCTTAAAAACGATTTTTATGCTTAATAATTATAATTAAATTTATAATTTATAAATTAAGAATTTTATATAAAATTTTGTAATATACAAATGTTCGGTTTAAAAGATTTTACAAACATAATTTAAATTTTAAATTAGAATTTTTAATTATTTATAAAATTTAATTTTTAAAATAACATTGCACAAAATTTTGCATTAACTATTTCATTTTCTGCTTATAAAGTTTCAATTTCTTTTATACATTATATGATAAATTTAAACTCACAACAACGAAAAATAGCCACTATTTCTAGTAGCTATTTCATAAATATATTTCACACTGTATTCTAATTTGTTTTAGCTTTTCTTTTTCTTACAACTGCTGTTGTTCCTAATCCTGTAGCTGACATAACTGCTATTGCTATATAAATTGTAATATTATCAAATGTTTTTGGATTTGAAGTTATTTCTGTATTTGTTTCTACTACTGGTGCTTTTGCTACCTCAAATTTTGTTTCAACTTCTGCTCCATCTTTGAATGCAACTTTTAATTTATGTTCTCCGACATTTAATGTTTCTAAATAGCTTCGCTTTAATGTTATTATTGTACTTCCACTTTCTGATGTATAATTATCTTTATCAACTAATTTTTCATCTATATATACTTTATTATCAAATAAAGTATAATCTGCGTTTATTTTTATTCTTAATTCTTTGCTTTTTGATAGTGTGTATGTTTGGTTTGCGCCCTCTATTACATTATATACTATCTTTTTATATGTTACTTCTACTGTTGTATTTTTATTTATTGATAGTTCTAATTCATTGTTTGTAACTGGTGTTTCTACTCCATTTACTAATACTTCGTCTATCATATAACCTGTGTCTGCTGTAAATGTAAATTTCACTTTCTCATTACTATCTTCTACAACACTTGATTTAGATGATTTAATTTTACCACCATTTCCATTCACTTTTGTTATAATATCAAATATATCTTTTGTATCTACTTCTATATCAATACTAGTTACCGTTTCATAGTTTGTTGTATCTAATGGTGTATAGGTTGCTTTATATGTATGTTTTCCAACTTTAAGTTCTGTATTTTCATTTTCCCAAGTAAAGCCATCTGGTAATGTTATATCACTTAACTTTTGACCTTTAATACCAGTTAAGTTTGTTGGTACTACATATGATGGTATTGCTTGTAATATATCAAAATTATATGTAACTTCTCCTTCATAGCCAGTTTCTTCTTCCACAAAATATTTAACTGCATATTTTCCTACTCCAGTAGGAGCATTTTTACTATCATAAACTGTAGTACCTATTCCAGTATATTTAACAAGCAAATTATTTACATCATATAAATCATCTTCAACCTTTAATATGCCAGTTGGTGTTTTTGAAGTTCCATCGTAAATAAATTTTTCATTATTATTTAATCCGTATATATTAATGTTTCTTAATCTTCTAACCAAATGGATTGTAGTTTCTTTTTGTATGTTGTAATCAGCCAAAGTTCTTCCATCTTCTAACTGTTTTCCTGCAAAAATAAGTCTTTGTTGATCAGGAGGTATTCCTTCCTTATCTTGGATTTTTTGTTTTACATTATCAATTGAATCTCCTGATTCTACTTCTAATGTGATAGTTTTTCCTGTTAAAGTTCTTACAAATATTTGCATAGCATATACTTTTGTATTTCCTAATAAAATAAATGCTACTAATACAAATAATATTGTTGATAAAAATTTTGTTTTACTTCTCATAAGGCTACTCCTTTCTCTTAAATAAAACTTATTTGTTTTATTTAACTCTAACACTATGTAATACTACCCTATATTTGTTATTATT
>JBJFEZ010000025.1:0-2098 GCA_051891195.1 Clostridia bacterium | reverse complement strand
ATCTTATCAATTTTTTTAAAAAATTCATAGGCAAAATCTTCATCTAATAAAGATTCTTCTATTTTATTTACTAGATCTTCCTTTTTTAATCTGGAAAAGCCTCTTATTTTTCTATTTCTAGCAATTTCTTTTAGTTTCTCCATATTATAATTAAATAAAATGCTCATTATTGTTTAACCACCTTACATTTTCTATATGCTAAGATTATATTACAAAAATCCTTTTTTTATAAGATTTTATCAAATTTTCTTTTATTTGGGTGATTTATTCTTTATTTACTTATTTATTGTAAGGAATAAATTAATACTTTTTAACATACATATATGAATAAATAGAGTATTTAAAAGAGGGTAGATTATGGAAAAAACATCAGATAAAAAATCCTGGAACTGGTCTGCTTTTCTTTGTACTTCTTATTGGATGTTTTATAGAAAGATGTATGTTGAAGGTATAATTTATATTGTAGGAAATACTATTTTGAGTCTTATTCCTTTTATAGGTTGGATTTTAAGCCTTGCTGCTTGGGTTTGTGTTGGACTATTTGGAAACGCATTTTATTATGAACATATTAAAAAGAAATTTGTTGAGATTTCATGTTCAGACAACTCCATGAGAGAAATGCTTATCCAGAAAAAAGGTGGAACTAATATAATTTTACCAATAGTACTACTTATTATATCTATTGTAATAGGACTTATTTGTGGAATATTTGTTACTACTTTAAGCGTACTATCTACTTATAATTATTAATAGAAAAAGAGGAGATTTTTCTTTCTAGTGTTGCATTAATGTAAAATTTAATACTTTACAAAATTACCCTCATGATTTTAGAGCTAACACTCAATTATTATGAGTGTTAAAATTTTTCCATTTTAATTATTGAATATTTCTTCTTGAATCAATCTAATTAAAACAAAAGCTATTAAAGCTGTATATAACTGTATTTTTATTGCATTTTCATTATGGCCAATCCAGTGTTTAATTCTTAAATTTTGTTTTATCCACTTAAAGAAAAGTTCTATTTGCCATCTCATTTTATAAAGTTCTAAAATTTTTGACACAGGTAAATCAAATATATTTGTCAAAAAACGAACTTCTTTTCCATCTTTATCAAATGTTAAAATTTCTCTATATACAAATTCTGTTTTATTTTTACTATAATCACTTCCAAGAATAATATCATAATCATAGACATCATCTAGTCCAGTTCTATAAGATTTAATTTCCTCTACACAAGCATTTGAAACTTGTCTAGTTATAAAACTAATATTTTGTCTACTTAAATCATCATACCAACTATAATTGTAAGTATTCTCTATCGAATAAGTATAGATAGTTACTATTTTATTATTTCCACATAATATTGTGTATACAAACATATATATGAGTAGATAAAATTAAAAAAAGGGGGAAAGCTATGGAAAACTCAATCCTTTGCTCAAAATGTGGAGCTAGCAATGAAGCAGGTAGTGCATTTTGTACTAAATGTGGAAATTCTTTAGCAAAGACAGAGGTAGTAGATCATATAAGCAACAATGAAAGTTATACTCAAGAAGAGCTGAGTTTATTTTTAGAGAAAAACCAAAGTTATTATTTAGAAAAATTTAATTTAATCGAAAAAACTGGAGATAAAAAGGCCTGGAACTGGTGCTCCTTCCTTATTGGAGGATACTGGATGTTATATAGAAAAATGTACGTCCAAGCAATAATTTATATCATAGCAAATCTTATATTAGGATGCATTCCATTCATAGGTTGGGCTTTGTCATTAGCTCTTTGTGTTGGTTTGGGAATATTCGGTAATTCACTATATCTAGACCATATTAAAAAGACCTTTACCGAAATAAGCTATGCAGATAGTAATATGAGGTCAGCATTAATAAGCAAAAAGGGTGGAACAAATTTAGTTCTTCCAATATTATTGGCTGTTATTCCAGTAATAATAGGAATTATTGCATCTATATTTATAGGAATAATGTGCTCAGTACCTTATTATTATTAAATTAAAAGAGGAGAAGCTATTAAAATGGACCCTATACAGTGGACACTAGAAAAAGAGTGTTTACTTGTGTAGGGTTTATTTTTATGTAAAAATAAG
>JBJFEZ010000024.1:0-12074 GCA_051891195.1 Clostridia bacterium | reverse complement strand
TTGTCAGAAAACTCTCAATTTGCAAAAATATGTGAAGAATCTAATATAAAATTTATTGGACCAAATTCAAAAGTAATAGATTTATTAGGAAATAAATCTAATGCAAAGAAACTAATGAAACAAGCTGGAATTCCAGTTATTCCTGGATCAGATGGAACTATTAAAAATATAGGAGAAGCAATATTAATTGCTGAAAATATAGGCTATCCAGTAATACTAAAGGCTTCAGCAGGTGGTGGAGGAAAAGGAATAAGAATAGCCAAAAATGTAGAAGAACTTCAAAAAAATTATGAAATTGTAAAACAAGAAGCAAAAACTTCATTTAATGATGACAGTATTTATCTTGAAAAATTTATAAAAAATCCTAGACATATTGAAGTGCAAATATTGGCAGATGAATATGGAAATGTAGTTCATTTAGGAGAAAGAGATTGTACTATTCAAAGAAAACATCAAAAAGTTATTGAAGAAACACCATCAACTATAGTAGACGAGAAGCTTAGAAATAAATTAGGAAATACTGCCATTAAAGTTGCACAGGTTGCAAAATATACAAGCTGTGGAACAGTAGAATTTTTAGTAGATAGTGATAAAAATTTTTATTTTATGGAAATGAATACAAGAATTCAGGTAGAGCATCCTATAACAGAAATAAGAACAAGAATTGATATTGTAAAAGAACAAATAAAAATTGCTGCAGGAGAAAAAATAAAATATAAACAAAAAGAAATAACATTTAAAGGACATTCAATAGAATGCAGAATAAATGCTGAAAACCCACATAAAAATTTTATGCCTTGCCCAGGCAAAATTAATGAAATAAATTTACCAGGAGGAAATGGTATAAGAGTTGATACAGCAATTTATAGTGGTTATACAATACCACCTAATTACGACTCTATGATTGCAAAAATAATATGTTTAGGAACAACAAGAAATGAAGCTATTGCTAAAATGAAAAGAGCATTAGAAGAATTAGTAATAGATGGTGTAAACACTAATAGGGATTTCTTGTTTGAAATAATAAAAAATCCAAATTTTATCAGAGGAAATTTTGATACTTCATTTATAGAAAAAGAAATATTAAATAATCAAAACTTAAAGAAAGAGGAATAATAAATGATTATTGATAAAATTAAAAAAAGAGAAACAGTAAATGTAAAAAACAAAAAGCCTAATATAGATATACCAGTAGGCAAATGGATAAAGTGTGATAACTGCAAAGAAATTATATACAAAGAAGCTATTAGAGAAAACTTAAATATATGTCCTAATTGTGGGCAATATTTTAGAATGCATATTGGTAAAAGACTAGAAATGATTATAGATGAAGGGACATATAAAAGATTTAATTTAAACATAGAAACTACAAATCCTTTAAATTTAGAAGATTATCCTAAAAAATTAAAAAGTTTAAGAGAAAAAACAGGACTTGAAGAAGCAGTTGCGTGCGGTACTGGAAATATAAATGGAGAAAAGGTTGTAATATGTATAATGGATAGTGGTTTTTTAATGGGAAGTATGGGAGTAGTTGTTGGCGAAAAAATATCTTATGCCATAGAAAAAGCTATAGAACAAAAACTGCCATTAATAATATTTTCTGTTTCAGGTGGAGCAAGAATGCAAGAAGGTATAATATCTTTAATGCAAATGGCAAAAACAACAGCTGCATTAACAAAATTAGATAAAGCGGGATTACTATATATATCTGTTTTAACTGACCCAACTTATGGTGGAGTTACAGCATCATTTGCTAGTTTAGGAGATATTATATTAGCAGAGCCAAAAGCTATGATTGGCTTTGCGGGACCAAGAGTTATACAGCAAACTATAGGAGAAGAACTTCCAGCAGGTTTTCAAACAGCGGAATTTTTATTAGAACACGGTTTTATAGATAAAATAGTAGAAAGAAAAGACTTAAAAAATACAATTTACAAATTAATTCAACTTCATAAAGGAGGCAAAGAAAATGGCTAATAGTAAAATATCTGCTTGGGAAAAAGTTGAAATAGCAAGAAACCCGAAAAGAAAAACTGCGTTAGATTATATAGATGCCATATTTGACGAATTTATGGAACTACATGGAGATAGAAATTTTAAGGATGACAAGACAATTTGTTGTGGATTAGCAAGAATGGGAAAACAAAACTTTACAGTAATTGCAGAGCAAAAAGGAAGAACTACAAAAGAAAATATTGAAAGAAATTTTGGAATGCCAAATCCAGAGAGTTATAGAAAAGCAATAAGATTTATGAAACAAGCTGAGAAGTTTAACAGACCAATAATCACTTTTGTTGATACTAAAGGTGCTTATCCAGGAATAGAAGCAGAAGAAAGAGGACAAGGTGAAGCTATTGCAAAATCAATGTTTGAAATGGCAAAACTAAAAGTACCAACAATAGCAATTATAATAGGAGAAGGTTCAAGTGGAGGAGCTTTAGCTATTGCTGTTACAAACAAAGTATTTATGCTTGAAAACGCAATTTATTCTATTTTGTCTCCAGAGGGATATAGTAGTATACTATGGAAAGATGGAACTAGATTTAAAGAAGCAGCAGAAAAAATGAAATTAACCGCAAAAGACCTATATGAGCTAAAAGTAATAGATAAGATAATTAAAGAACCTAGTGATGAAAATTTTGAAAAAGTGGTAAGCAATTTGAAAAAAGAAATAAAAAAATCAGTTAATGAATTAAAAGAGTTAAGTGCAGAAAGTATTGTTGAAGAAAGATATAAAAAGTTCAGAAATATGGGAGAATTTATTAATTTATAGGGAGGAAAAATATGCTATTAAAAAATAAAAAAATTTTAATAATGGGAATTAGAAACAAATGGAGCATTGCATTTGGAATTGCAAAATCAGCATATGAAAATGGAGCAGAATTAATTTTTACATATATGGGAGAAGAAAACAAAGAAAAAATTGAAGAACTAATATCAGAATTTAAAGGAAGTAAAGCATATGTATTAAATGCAGCATCAGAAGATAATTTAGTTAAAGAAACTTTTGGAAAAATTAAATCTGATAATGGAAAAATAGATGGAATAGTACATAGCATTGCACACGCAAACACAGATGATTTACACAATGACTTTATATATACAAGTAAACAAGGATATGCTCACGCAGTTGACGTAAGTGCTTACTCATTTGTTCTTGCTGCAAGAATAGCTAAGGAAATAGATTTACTAAATGATAATGCAAATTTGGTTACTTTAACATACCTTGGCTCAAATAAAGTTCTAGAAGGCTATAATGTTATGGGAGTTGCTAAAGCAGCATTAGAAGCAAGTGTAAGATACTTAGCACAAAACTTAGGAAAACAAGGTATACGAGTAAATGCAATTTCTGCAGGACCAATAAAAACATTATCTGCTAAAGGAATTAAGGACTTTTCAAGTATTTTAACAGTAGTAGAGGAAAAAGCACCATTACACCAAAATGTAACAATAACACAAGTTGGCAATGTTGCCACATTTTTATTAAGTAATATGTCTGAATGTATAACAGGTCAAGTAATATATGCAGACAATGGATATAGCATAATGGGAATTTAAGGAGGTGAAAAGAATGAGTAAAGAAGAAATTTTTGAAAAAGTAAAAACTATAGTAGTAGACCAATTAGGAACAAGTGAAGAAAATGTCAAAGAAGAAGCAACATTTGTTGATGACCTAGCAGCAGATTCTTTAGATATTGTTGAATTAGTAATGCAAATAGAAGAAGAATTTGATATGGAAATTCCAGATAATGAAGCTGAAAAAATTGTTACAGTTGGAGACGTTGTTGAATACATAAAAGAACACAAATAAAATCCAAAAAGAAGGTAACTTAAAAACAAAAATACGCATTGGCAATTACCAATGCGTATTTTTGCTAAAGAATATTAAAGCTTCAATTTAACAATAGCACATAATTTATCATTTACTTTCATAACTACATAGTGACTATTATTTTCAAAACTATAATAACAATCAATTTTATCTCCTAATTTGGCACTAGTTTTATACATAATTTCAAAATTATTTACATTAATATTTGTATATACATCCTCAGGCAGAGCCTCATAAGCATAAGCCAAATAATTTAAATTATGCATATGCTCATTAAAGTCAATATCTTTTTTTAAAACTTTAAAACTAAATTTTAAAGTTGAATTTTCAGGTTCTCTTAATTTAGCAATATCATCTTCATTAAAAACACTTTTCTCTTCTGGGCTATAGCAATCTATAATATCATTTGAAATTTTGGTAATACGTTTTGAATCAACATTAACCAAAACCCATTTAGAACTTGCAATACAAATTAAAGTTTTTTGCTCATCATAAATTTCAAAATCACGTAAAGTAGATATGCCATTACAATCTCTAGCCCAAGTTTTAACTGTAACTTTAGCACCAAAAGGTACTCTTTTTAAAACAGAAACTTTCCAATTAAGCAATACCCAAGATAAATGAGTTTGTGGGGTTTGAGTTATACCATAACCAACCATATCTGAATGAATGCAGCCAATATCTTCTAACAAACATAAAATACCGTAATTAGAAATTAAATTTGCATTACTAACATATCTAACACCAACTTCAAACTCTTTTTCAAAAAATGCCATTTATATTCTCCTTCTCTGCTACTAGATAATCTAGTAACCCCTTTTTATTAATTTAATAACATATATTTACAAAATTACTGTAGCATATTATAATACAACTATAAAAAAAAAGACAATTAATTTTAATAAAAAGGAACAAAAAATGGGATTAGAAAAATGTACTATTTGTCCGCGTAATTGCCGGAATAAACAGGTTAGAAGGTAAAAAACGGATATTGCAAATGCAATGATAAAATAAAAATTGCATTAGCATCTATACATAATTATGAAGAGCCAAGCATTAGCGGGAAAAATGGTTCGGGAACAGTGTTTTTTAGTAATTGCAATTTAAATTGTATATATTGCCAAAATTATGAAATTAGCCAACTAGGAAAAGGCATAGAGGTAAGTATAGATGAATTAGCAAATATATTTTTAAAACAACAGGAAAAAGGGGTTAATAATATAAACTTAGTAACTCCTACTATGTATGCTTATCAGATTATTGAAGCTATAAAAATAGCTAAACAAAATGGATTAAAAATTCCAATTATATATAATACAAATGGTTATGAAACAGTAGAAACTATAAAAAAATTAGAAGGATATATAGATGTATATTTACCAGACTTAAAATATTATTCAGATGAGCTTAGTAAAAAATACTCTAAAGCAGATAATTATTTTAAAATAGCAATACAAGCTATTAAACAAATGCAAAAACAAGTTGGAAATCCTGTATTTAATGAGGAAGGCATTATACAAAAAGGTTTAATTATTAGACACTTGGTATTGCCAAATCATTTGCAAAATACAAAACACATTTTAAAATGGATTAAGCAAAATATGCCAGAAGAAACTTATGTAAGCATAATGGCACAATATTTTCCAACATATAAAGCAAAAGAAGACAAGCTTTTAAATAGAAAACTAACTAAAAAAGAATATAAAGAAATAGAAAATTTTTTATATACATTAGACTTGAAAAATGGATATATACAAGAACTAGGAGAGCACGAAGAAGAATATGTACCAAAATGGGAAAAAGGTATTGCTAAAAATATATTTATTAATATATAATAAAGAAAACATAAGGGAGGAAGTATAAAATGAGAATAGTAGAACCTTGGATAAAAGTAGAAAAAATTGATGGAACAAAAATAATGAAAAGGATAGAAAGAGCTTGTAGAACATGTTACCGTTCAGAAGGAAATATAACAGACGATAGTTATAAAAAATTATTAAATAACTGTATTACAAGAGGACACGAATCAGTATTAGAACACGAAAAAGTTACTGTTAGAATATATGATGACATTGGTTCATACAAAGACTTAACAAGACATAGATTTGCAAGCTTTTCAATAGAATCTACAAGATATTGCAGTTATGACAAAGACAAATATGGAAATGAAATAGCTTTTATAAATCCGGTATATATAGAAAATAAAGAAATGTATGAAATATGGAAAAATACAATGCAAGAAGCAGAAAAAGGATACATAAAAATGAAAGAATTAGGAGCAACAACAGATATGTGTAGAGAAGTATTACCACATTCAACAGCAGCAGAGTATACAATGACAGCTAATATAAGAGAGTGGAAACATATACTTGGTTTAAGAACAACTAAAAACGTACATCCATCTATTAGGCAAGTATTAATACCATTATTAAAATATTTTAAGGAGGAAATGCCAGAGATATTTGGAGAAGTAGAATATGATGAAGATTTTAAACCAGAATATTATGCTAAATTGACAGTTGAAGAGGATGTGTAATAAAAAAAGAGAAGACGAAATTAAATATGAAAGATAGATGTAATAAAATGATACTTCAAAATAGTAAATATATATATTGGAGGTAAAAGATGGGATTATTTAATAAACCAGAAAAGAAAGAAGAACTAATTGAAAAAAATTTTACTTTATATGGAACGAATTGTACATGTGAACAATTTGTATCTGCCATAAAAAAGTATTTTAATAAGTATAAGCTTCAGTATAACAATGATTTAATTGAAACTAAAATAGATGGATATGAAGTAGTATTTAATACAAATAAATCAAAGAATGAAGAATACTACCAGAAGCAGTCATCTGGAATGCGCAATTTCTTTGCTAAAACACAAATACCTATTGGAATTCAAAAAAATGAAATACTAAAGGTAATATATAAATTTAATAGTATTTTTGGAGTTTGTGTAAAAGAAGAGGCAAATTCTCAAGCTATTATAAAAAAAGTTAATACTATATTTTTAGATATAGCAAGAGAGTTAAATTTATATATATTGTATCCTAATATGGATATATTTAATCCACAGGGACAACTTCTTATATCATACGAAAGGGCTACTAGTGAATATGATGTAAGTAATTTAGAATTAAATAATTTACCAGAAAATCAAAAAAGAAGGCAAATTTCTAACGAATATATAAAATTATTAGGAATTACATGTTATGAAAATTTGCAAATGATAAAAGATAGCAGTGAGGTAAAATTAAAAGATATTGATACTATATGTAGAAGAGCAATAGCATGTTTGTTATCAATACAAATAGTATATGACATAAAAGATGGCGAATATGAACAATCAAAAAAATTCATAAGTAACTTATTAGAAAAATATGGAGTTGAAAACTGTTTGAATTCTAAAGAAAAAAAATTGTTTGATGGCACATACCAAGAGCAAGATCTTATTGATATAGACTGGGAATATGAGGCGTACTGGTCATTAATATGGGCATTAGGAATAATAAGAGATATATCAAATGGATCTGATATGTGTAATTGTGATTTTGCAATGAAATTGGTTGCTGAAAGCAAAACATATGAAGATTTCAAAAGCAGATGCAACCTAAGAGATGTAAATGAAATCTTGGACATGTTAGACTTATACTATAGATATCACTGGGCTGTTGTAAATAAAAAAATTAATCCTCAAACGAACACAGGAAACTTAAATCCGAGCGTTGTTGTTGAAAGAAGAAGAGGCTTAGAATGGTTAATAAGCAACGAAGAAGATTGGTATGATATTTCGTTAAATACATAAAAATTATAAATAATATTTAATAGACTTTTCAAGAGTTTCGCATCTGTGTTTCCATTTTTCTTCCAATTTTTCTACTTTTTACTCATAGAAAAATCCTTCCTTGATATTTGATATTTTATCACGGAAGGATTTATTTACACAACTTTTTCTATACTATCTTTTTAATAAGAAAAATCCTTTAAGACCTTTTCATATCTTTCATAGCTAGGCATATACTTTTTTATTATTTTCCAAAAGTTTTTTGTGTGAATTTTGTATTTTAAATGACAGAATTCATGTAATACAATATAATCAATTACATTTCTATCATATTTTGCTATATTAGTGCTAATAGAAATTTTTTGCTCTTCATTATAACAATGAGCTATAACATTTTTTTCAAGATTAACTATTTCATAATCTTCAGGAGCATAACCTAATAATAATCGTGTTTTTTCCATAGCTCTTTCTATCTCTTGCTCAGCTACTTTTTGATATAGTTTATCAATTAGTATTTTTAAAATTTGACTAGTTTCTATTTTTTTATACTTATTAGGAAGAACAATTTCTATAGTACGATTTATTAAATTGATACTAGGAGCATTTATATTTTTGTAATATAAGCATACTTGATGTGCAGCACCTAAAACAAAAATAGTTCCTTTATCTGTATATACTTTATTAGCTTCTTGACATTCTTCTATTTTACTTAAAATCCATTGTTTTTTTTCTGCTATAGCTGTTTGAATTTGTTTTCTAGAAAAATACCAAGGAGCACTAACAACAACTTCACCAGCATCTACTGAAATATAACATTCAGAAGCAGATGCTTTATTAATAGTATAAGAAATTACATTATTTTTTGTTTTAAAAATATTCATAACGAAACCCTCCTGTACAAATTTTTATTCCCCAAATCATTGTTCGTATATAGTATACAAAACAATGTTCGCTTTGTCAATAGATTTTTACAAAAAAAATAAAAAATATATTACTAAATTCTTTTAATAAAAGAAAATTGACAAAACGTGATGTCGCAGGTATAATAGTATTATAAAAATAAAGGGGGAAATATTATGGGAATAGCTTCATTAATTTTAGGAATTATTTCTTTGGTAACAGGTTGGATTCCATTTGTATGTTTTATTATGCTAATATTGGCTATTATAGGATTAATTTTTGGTATTATAGATACACTTAAAAAAAGCAAAACACAAGGGGAAAATAAAGGAATTAGTATTGCGGGAATGGTTGTTAGTGCATTAGCTGTTTCAATAATAATTATAAGTTCTATATTTTCTTTTGCCATAATGTTTATTGGAATGGCTTTATCTGTAGATGGATATGATTGTGGTTACTATGAAGAATATAATAATAATTATGATATTTATGAAAATGAAAACCAATTAGAAGAAAAGAATAATCCTATAGAAAAGTATTACAATATTTTTGACAATTTAGATTACTATAATCAATTAAATAAAATGTAAGCAAAAAAGAAATTTCTAATAAAATAGAAGTTTCTTTCTTAATTGATTTTCAAAAATATATATGTTAAAATATTACAAGTATTAAAAAACAAGGAGAATAAAAAGTGCAAGACAGAAAACAATTCATTCGTAATTTTAGTATAATTGCTCATATAGACCACGGTAAATCTACATTAGCAGACAGATTAATTGAAATGACAGGGGTGCTCTCAAAAAGAGAAATGGAAAATCAAGTACTAGACAATATGGATATTGAAAGAGAACGTGGTATTACAATTAAATCTCAAGCTGTTCGTATGAAATATAAAGCTAAAGATGGAAAAGAGTATGAACTTAATTTAATAGATACTCCAGGACACGTAGACTTTAATTATGAGGTATCTAGAAGTTTAGCAGCTTGCGATGGTGCAGTGTTGGTAGTAGATAGTAGTCAAGGAGTAGAAGCTCAAACACTAGCAAATGTATATTTAGCAATAGAAAATAATCTAGAAATTTTACCGGTAATTAATAAGATAGACTTACCAAATGCAAGACCAGATGAAGTGAAAAAAGAAATAGAGGATATTATTGGAATACCAGCTATGGATGCACCTTGTATTTCTGCAAAATCAGGCTTAAATGTAGAACAAGTTTTAGAAAAAATTGTAACAGACTTACCTGCACCTATAGGTGATGAAACAGCACCACTTAAAGCTTTAATATTTGACTCAATTTATGATAACTATAAAGGTGCTATTGCATATGTAAGAATTAAAGATGGAACAGTAAAAGTTGGAGATGAAATGAAATTAATGTCATCGGGTAAAACTTTTACTATTACAGAAGTAGGATATTTTGAACCAGGAGCTTATCAAGAGGCAAAAGAATTAAAGGCAGGAGAAGTAGGTTATATTGCAGCAAGCATTAAAAGTTTGTCGGATGTGCGAGTAGGAGATACTATTACTTTAAAAGAAAATTCTGCTAAAGAACCATTACCAGGCTACAAAAAAGTAAATCCAATGGTATACTGTGGAATTTATCCTATAGATGGTAGCGATTACGAAAATTTAAAAGTAGCTTTAGAAAAGCTAAAATTAAATGACGCTGCTTTAGAATATGAACCAGAAACTTCAGGAGCATTGGGCTCTGGATTTCGTTGTGGTTTTTTAGGATTACTTCATTTAGAAATTATAGAAGAAAGATTAGACAGAGAATTTGACTTAAGTTTAATTACTACATCACCATCTGTTATATATCGTATACACAAAACATCAGGAGAAATAGTGGAACTATATAATCCATCTGATATGCCTTCTCCAAATGAAATTGACTACATAGAAGAGCCAATAGTACAAGCTGAAATTATTACACCAAAAGATTACGTTGGAGGAATAATGGAAATTTGTCAAAATAGACGTGGAACATATATAGATATGAAATATTTAGACGCAACAAGAGTTACTTTAATTTATGAACTACCATTAAACGAAATTATTTACGACTTTTTTGATACTTTAAAATCTAAAACAAAAGGATATGCTTCTTTTGATTATGAACTAAAAGGATATCAAAAGTCAGACTTAGTTAAGCTAGATATATGGGTAAATGGAGAGGGTGTAGATGCACTTTCATTTATAGTACATAGAGATAGTAGTTATGAAAAAGGTAAAAAAATGGTAGAAAAATTAAAAACAGTTATTCCAAGGCAACTTTTTGTAATTCCATTACAAGCAGTTATTGGAGGAAAAATAATAGCAAGAGAAACTATTTCTGCTATGAGAAAAGATGTACTAGCAAAATGCTATGGTGGAGATATTACCAGAAAGAAAAAGTTGCTAGAAAAACAAAAACGAGGCAAAAAGAAAATGAGACAAGTAGGAAATGTAGAAATACCACAAGAAGCATTTTTAAGTGTGTTAAAATTAGATGAAGAATAAATAAAGAAGGAAAGTAAAAAGATGGAAAAAGAAGAATATCAGGACCAAGTAGAAGGAAGAAATTCAGTAATTGAATTATTAGAATCAGGACGCGATGTTAATAAAATATTAGTCGCAAAAGGAGAAAAACACGGTTCTATTAATAAAATTATAGCAATGGCTAAAGAACGTAAAATATTAATTTCAGAAATAGAAAGAAATAAACTAAACCAAATTGCACAAACAGAAAATCATCAAGGAGTAATTGCTATTGTGCCACCATTTAACTATTGTGAAGTAGAAGATATTCTAGAAGTGGCAAAACAAAAAAATGAAATGCCATTTATTTTAATTTTAGATGGAATAGAAGACCCACATAATCTAGGATCTATTATTAGAACAGCAGAAACTGCAGGAGTACACGGAATTATCATTCCAAAAAGAAGGGCAGCATCAGTTAATAGTACTGTTAGTAAAGTATCTGCTGGAGCAGTAGAATATATGAAAATAGCAAGAGTAAACAATTTAAATGAAACTATTCGCTATTTAAAAGAACAAGGAATGTGGATTTGTGGAACAGATATGAATACAGAAGTTTTTTATACAAAACAAGACTATAAAATGCCACTTGCCATTGTAATAGGAAGTGAAGGTTTTGGAATGTCAAGACTTGTTAAAGAAAACTGTGATTTTTTAGTAAAAATTCCTATGAAAGGAAGAATTACTTCTTTAAATGCATCTGTCTCTGCAGGAATTATAATGTATGAGGTAGTAAGGCAAAGAAAATAATAAAAAGCACATATGCAAATAAGAGCCAAAATGCTTGAAAAATAAGCAATTACAAAACTGGTAAAAAAATCTTTTTAAAAAATTAAAACTTTTTTAAAAAATGTGTTGACTTTATAAAATACCTGTGCTAAAATAAATATTGTCTTCAGCAAGAAAACTTGTTGAAGACTTAAAAAAGCACATTGAAAAGTAAACAATAAACCTTTGAGAAACCAAATAATAAAGGAAGATAGAAAGAACTATCTATAAAAAAATAATGTGAGAAAATCACAGCCAGAAAAT
>JBJFEZ010000023.1:0-2256 GCA_051891195.1 Clostridia bacterium | reverse complement strand
TGCTAAATATTATAGTGATTTAATAAATAGTTATGCATGGGATACAGCAATAATATTTATAGAGGCATATTCAGGAGATACAACTTATGCAACAAAAAAAGGAAGTAATATAAAGTCTAGTATAGCCAAAACAGGAGAAAATGCAGATAAAAGATGTAACATACAAGATATGGCAGGAAATGTAATGGAATGGTCAACAGAAAGCTCTACGTACTATCCTTGTACTCGAAGAGGAGGCTACTGCGGTAACAGCACCACTATGACTTCCTACAGGAGCTTCGACACGAATTTAAACGAGGGATACCGCATTTCGTTCAGAGGTTTACTTTGTGTAAAGTAGAACTAAATAAAAAAATGCATAAAAAATAAATTATTTTACAAAAAAGCAAAGCTAGCATTGACAAAAATAGACTAAAAGTGATATTATTTTATAGTAAGATTAAAAAAAACCAAAAAAGGGATTTTTTTAATCTTTTTTTGTTTTAAGGAGGATTGTATGAACACTAAATATATTTTTGTAACAGGTGGAGTAGTATCAGGACTAGGAAAAGGAATTACGGCAGCTTCATTAGGAAGACTACTAAAAAACAGAGGATATAAAGTAACAATACAAAAATTAGATCCATATATAAATGTAGATCCAGGAACTATGAGCCCATATGAACACGGAGAAGTATTTGTAACAGAAGATGGAGCAGAAACTGACTTAGACTTAGGTCATTATGAAAGATTTATAGATGAAAACCTAACTGTAAACTCAAGTATAACTTCAGGAAAAATATACCAAAATGTTATAAATAGAGAAAGAAGAGGGGATTACTTGGGCAAAACTGTACAAGTAATACCACATATAACTAACGAAATAAAAGATAATATATATAGCTTTGAAAATGAAGATATAGACATAGTAATAACAGAATTAGGTGGAACTGTAGGAGATATTGAAAGCTTAGCGTTTATAGAGGGAATAAGACAAATAGGGTTAGAAAAAAATCCTGAAGATGTATTATACATACACGTAACACTATTACCATATATTACAGGATCAAATGAAGTTAAATCAAAACCAACTCAACATTCGGTAAAAGAACTTCAATCATTAGGAATTCAGCCAGATATATTAGTGTGCAGAAGTGATATAGAAATACCAGATTCCATAAAAGATAAATTAGCAATGTTTTGTAATGTAAGAAAAGAATGTGTAATAGCAAACTTAACAGCAGACAATTTATACTCTATTCCTTTGATGCTAGAAGAACAAGGACTAGCTGTACAAGCTTGCAAAAAACTACACTTAGATAATATTGAACCTAATAACAATGAATGGATGCAAATGGTAGAAAAAATAAGAAAAGAAAGTGAAAAAGAAATTACTATAGCTATAGTAGGAAAATATGTTAAATTAGAAGATTCATATTTATCAGTAGCAGAAAGTTTATATCATTCTGGAATTGAAAACAATGTAAAGGTAAATGTAAAATATATAGACTGTGAGACAGTAACAAAAGAAAATATGCATAAAATATTAGGTGGATTAGATGGTATTATAATACCAGGAGGATTTGGAAAAAGAGGTATTGAAGGAAAAATAAATACAGTACAATATGCTAGAGAAAATAAAATACCTTTCTTAGGAATATGTTTAGGAATGCAAATGGCAGTAGTAGAATTTGCTAGAAATGTATTAAACTTAAAAGATGCAAACTCAGAAGAATTTGACGAAAAAAGCAAAAATCAGGTAATACATATAATGAATGAGCAAAAGAACATTGAAAGTAAGGGAGGAACAATGAGACTTGGAAAATATCCTTGTATAATAAAAGAAGGAACTTTAGCTAAACAGGTATATAAACAAGAATTCATTGAAGAAAGACATAGACATAGATATGAATACAATAATGAATATAAACAAGAATTAGAGAAAGCTGGATTAATATGTTCGGGAACATCACCAGATGGAAAATTAGTAGAAATAGTGGAAATAAAAGATCATCCATACTTTATTGCATCACAATTTCATCCTGAATTTAAATCAAGACCAAATAGACCAGCACCATTATTTAACAATCTAGTTAAAGCTTGTAAAGAATTACAAAAATAATACGATTTTTTAAAATCTAATATATAAATTGATTTAAAATTGGCTAATGCTTAAGTATCATAAATAAACAATTAGGGGTGTACATTTTAAATGTACACCCTCAGAGTGTTGACAAAGTAAAAAAATTTTGTTAACACTCTTTCTTTTTTTAGAAA
>JBJFEZ010000022.1:0-2260 GCA_051891195.1 Clostridia bacterium | reverse complement strand
CATAGTCACCAATATGCAAGTGATTTTCGTCTGTACAAGTTTCTGGGTTTGCACAACTTAGTCCGGCATTATACATTTCTAATAATGATTTACTTGACATTGTATCTATTAAATCTTGCAGTCCTTGTTTATAGTCTTCCATTGATGTTATATCATTTTGAACCGATTGATTTGTTTTTTCTGCTGCTATTTCTGTTTTATCTATTAAGCCTCTATCTCCTACTATTGATGCTATACCTATCCCTGCTAAAATTAATAGTATTATTATTGTTACTACAAGTGCTATTAGGGTTATACCTTTTTGAGTTTTGAGTTGTAAATGATGAGATTTTTGTTTTTCTTTTTTCATTTTCTTTTGTGTTCTCCTTCTTTTTTCTTATGTTTTTTATTATATCTATTTATTACTTTTTATGCAATAGTTTTTAATTGATTTTTATTATTTTCTTTTAGTAACTTTTTTGCATAATTGTCCTTCATTAAACATTCCTACGTTTCTTTTTGTTCTCTTTTTTACAAATAATGGGAGAACATTGTTCTCCCTATGTTTCTTTTTGTTTTTTATATTTTCTACAAAAAACGGGCGTTTTGTCGCCCGTTTTATTATTCAGCCTTACTTCCTTCTTCAACAGGATATACGCTAACTTTCTTTTTGTCTCTTCCAAGTCTTTCAAACTTAACTTTTCCAGTTACTTTTGCATATAAAGTATCATCACTACCAATACCAACATTAGTACCTGGATGTATTTTTGTTCCTCTTTGTCTTACTAGTATGTTACCAGCTGGAACTACTTGACCGTCTGCTCTTTTTAGTCCTAAACGTTTTGATTCACTGTCTCTACCGTTTTTAACACTACCTTGACCTTTTTTATGAGCCATCCTATTTCACTCCCTTCAATTTTTGTTTTAGGGTATTTTCTATCTTTCTTAAATAGTTTTTACCATAATATTTCAAATTTTTATTAAGCTTCTTTTTTAGTTGTAGTAGCTTTTTTTGCTGCAGGTTTAGCTGCTGTTTCTTTTACTTCAGCTTTTTCTGCTTCTACTTTTTCAGTAGCTGTTTTTATTTTTGTAATTTCTACTTTTGTGTATGGTTGTCTATGTCCTTGAGTTCTTCTATAGTTCTTTTTAGCTTTGTATTTGTAAACTAGAACTTTTTTGCCTTTACCGTGAGAAATTACTTTTCCTTCTACTTTAACATTTTTTACATAAGGAGCTCCTACTTCTACTTTTTTGTCGTCAGATACTAAAACAACATTGTCAAATGTTACTTTTTTACCTTCTTCAACTTCTAATTTTTCGAAGAATACTACATCTCCTTCTGCTACTTTGTATTGTCTTCCACAGCTTTCTATAATTGCGTACATAACTTAGTACACCTCCTATATTTGTATACTCGCTAAGCATAAATAACAAGGCAATTACTTATATAAGTAATATTTAGTTGCCCGACTCAGGCGGCTTACATTTAAGTATTTTACCATAATTTACTACCTATGTCAACATTTTTGCAAAATAAAATCACTGGTCAGGCACAAGCTAATTAACAAAGTAAATTCTATTTGAAATAAAACAAATGCATTTAAGTTTAAAAATATTATTTAAAAATAC
This sequence comes from Clostridia bacterium, assembly GCA_051891195.1. Lineage (GTDB taxonomy): Bacteria > Bacillota > Clostridia > TANB77 > CAG-508 > CAG-273. The sequence continues at coordinate 652 of JBJFEZ010000022.1, read as the reverse complement.
AGCATCTTTTCCGGTTTCAATATAAAACACTCCTGATTTTATAAATACAATTGAATTTTTATTTTTTTCTTGTAAAATTTCTAACATTGCATTAAAACTCATTTTTGGCACCTACCTTCTATATTTTCTTGCACTTTTTCTGTGTTTATTCAATTTTAGAGTCTTGCAAACACAGAAAAAGCGCCACGCTAGTGGGCGCGTGACGCGTATCTTCAATTCGCTAAATTAGCTTCTTTAAACCAATTTAGCATAACCTCCTATTATATTTTCTTCTTCTAGTTTATCTCTCACAGGACTCAGTGCTACTTTATATAAAGTGTGAGGCGGAAAGAGAGGCTGTAGCCGATGCGAGTCGCATCGTAGTAGTTCCTGTAAGCTGCGTAGTCGTAGCAGTCGTAGCAATACCCCCCTCTACCCACGCAAGGACTAACACTACTGCTATACGTGCGAGTGGAATATTCTGTTGTCCATTCCATAGTATTACTTGCCATATCGTATATATTACATACTTTATCTGTTGTTCCTGTTCTTTCTCCTGTATCTGCTAAACTACCATTTTTTGAATTTTGTTTTGAATATGCTGTATTGCCAGAGTATTTTTGTATAAATACTATTGCTGTATCCCACGCATAACTATTTATTAAGTCACTTT
>JBJFEZ010000021.1:0-12442 GCA_051891195.1 Clostridia bacterium | reverse complement strand
TAGAAAGAGTTAGCCAATTTTACACTGTAATAGAACTGCGTAAAATTGGCTTACTATTTCTTACGTAGGAATGTTATGCGAATAAACTAACATATTTATAGGCTTTACAATATTTTTATTTTGTAAATAGTTTTTGCTAATTTTGGTGTTTATTCTTTTGTTGCTAAATAATTTTAAACTAAAATCATTGTTTAGTAACATTGTTTCATAAAAAGATGCACTTTAAAGTGCACCTTTTTATGAAATTAACTTTTAAAATCCTGTTTTAGGAAGCTTTTTTTCGCCTACTGATACTTGACTTTCTTGTGGTGGCTCTTCATCTGGCTTTTCTTCTTGCTCTTGATAATTATCTACTTTTATAATAACTTTTTCGTTTAGTTTAATTTCTACTGGTATTATATCTTCATATCCATAGTATCCTTCTGGTGCAGCAACTTCTTCTAAGTAATATTTACCTGGTAATAAATAATCAAGCTCTATAATTCCTAATTCATTTGAAGTTAATTCAGAATAAAGTATTTGCTTGTTTTCATCTAATAAATTAAAAACTCCATTTACAAGCGGAGTTTTAGTATCTCCATCTTGTTTTTGTATTTCTATTTTAGTTTTGTTTTCTTGATAACTTTGTTTTAATGTTGCATTTGTAAACTCATATTCTCCTACTGATACAGCAAAATTTTGCCACTCTTGATTAGGACTTTCGCCATAAAATATGGGTAATGTTTTTAATGAGGATTCTGCTGTTATTATAAAGTCTCCCGCTTTTTCTAATTCTGAAATTTGAAGTAAAATTTTAAATTTTTCATTACTAATAAATTTGCTTTTTTCATTATTATTAATGTCTGTTACTTTAAAGTCTTTGTCTCCTATATTACTTAATGATATAGTATAGTTTTCATTTAAAGCGGAAGCCTTTACGCTATATGTTTTACTTACATAATTTTTGTCGTTTTCATCTACTTGCCAAGTTTTAGTTTCGTCAATAATTTCTAAAGCAGCTCTAACTTTGGTTTCTTGAGACTCTCTTGCATTTGTTATAATTTGTTTTATAGCATTAACTACTCTTCTATTTGAATCTAAGTCATTATGATTTGTAAATTTGCTTAAGTCATAATTGTACATTGTGTCATATACTGCCATTTTTGTAGCAGCATAAGCTTCTTGCATAGTTTCACAACCTAACTCTTTTGGTGTTTTAAATGGATACCCATTAGTAATTGCTCTCCAAACCTTTTGATTAGCAAGCATTTGAGTTAGAGTTACACTATATTGAAAGTCTGTTGTAACTCCAGGTCTTCCTTTGTTTAGGCAATATACTGGGTACTCCTTTCCGTCCTTTTGGTAAACTATTACTTCTACTCCAATTCCAATATTGTCATAGTTAAATAATACTACTTCTCCTTTTGAATATAAATCTGCTTTTTCTGCAGGAGCTACACTTGCTTTAACTATGCTTGTACTACCTATGTATAAGAAAATATTAAAAAATAATATGCTTATCATTAGTATTGTTGTTATTTTATTAAATAATTTCATTTTTGTTTTTCTCCTTTATATTTTATAATTATTTACTTCTACTGCTTGAATACATCTTCTGTAGTCTTTTCTATTTTCTTCACACGTAATTAAAGTAATTCTATTGTCATTAGTTTGTTCTAAATAACTCCAGTCTGTATCTAAAATTACTTTATTTGTTTGTACTTTATACACCTTTTTTCCATTATTAGTATAATAAATAATTTCATCTCCTATTTGTAAGTTTTTTATTTTCTGAAAAAAGTTACAGTTATATCCCCTATTATGTGCTGCTAAGCCTACATTTCCTTTCCATTTACTAGTTTCTTTAAAATGACCTACTGCTTTTAATAAAACTTCTGAAGTTGTTCCTTCCATAATATGTACATCTAAGTTTATTTTTGGAATTTGAATTCTCCACTTGTTTGTTTTATTTTCATTTATAAGCTGTCTTTGCGTTATATTTTTAGGTACAGTTTCTATTGTATTTTCTTGGTTATTTGCTTTATTAGAAATTTCTTGTTCAGAATTAACTTGTTTATAGCTAAATTGTTCTATACTTAAAACGCTATCTAACGTTTTTGTTGATATCATAGTATTAATTTTTGAAATGGGTATTGTTTTAGAATAAACTTGTTTGTAATAATAATTAGTTGAATTAAAATTTTTAATAGGAAATATTAATAAATTACATATTATAACAATAAGAAGCGCTATTAATAAAGCTAATAAATTTAACTCTCTTTTGGTATAATTAACCACATATTTTACACCTGCCTTTTTTGAAAATTTTTTAAGAAAAAAATTTTTTGAATAAATTTGTTTTGAAAAAAATTGCAATTTTTTATATGTTATTATTTTACAATATTTGCCATAATTTGTAAAGAATTTTTCGTCGACAAAATACGACTTATTATTCAAATTTAGGCAATATCAAGAATTGGACGATCGTTGATCGTCCAATTCTTTCTATATTTGTTGATAATACTACAATTCCATATTTTTATCAACATCAAAATAAAACTCTACTCCGTTTTCTTTGTTTTTTACACCATATTTATTTTGATAATTATTTTGTATTGCTTTTACTATAGAAAGCCCTATTCCGCTTCCACTATTTTCACGATTACGTGAATTATCTACCTTATAAAATCTAACCCAAATTCTGTTTAATTCTTCTTCTGGTATATTATCTCCCGTATTAAATACTGTTACTCTAACTTTATCTTCTTGTTCTTTTATTGTAAATTTTATTTGTTTTTTACCATTTACTTCTTTAGCATTTTTTATAGCATTGGTAAAATAATTTGTTACTATTTGTTCTATGTAAAAATCATCTGCATACACATAAATTGGATCTTTAGAATTAAATATTACCTCTATTTTATTTTCTTCTAAAATTACATTGCATTTTCTAATTACTTCTCTTATAAGTTCTCCTAAATCAAACTTTTTATTATTAAACTCTAATTTTCCATATTCTATTTTAGTTAATTGTAGTAGCTGCTTTACTAAAAGATCCATTTTATTTGACTCGTCTAAAATTACTTCTGCATAAAATTTTCTAGATTCATCATCAGTATTTACATTTTCTATTAAACCTTCTGCATATCCTTGTATTAAAGCTATTGGTGTTTTTAATTCGTGTGATACATCTGAAATAAATTGTTTTCTCATTTCATCTATTTTAGATTTTTCTTCAATATCTTTTTCAAGTTCTGAGTTTGTTTTTCTTAGCTGCTTAATTGTACTTTCTAGTTTGTCTGACATAGTATTAATGCTTTTCCCTAACTCATTAATTTCATCTTCAGAATCACTAATACGATACTTTTGCTCAAAATTTAAGTTTGCCATTTTTTTAGTAATATCATTTAATTGTAATATTGGCTCTGTAAATTTACGTGATATAAATGATGCAACAAATGCTGATATAATAAGTGTTAATATTCCTATTATTATTAAAGTATTATTTGAAATTCTTACGCTTTCTTCAATAGGTGCTATTGGAATTCTTATATATAAATTGTAATCATTTTCTAACTTTCCAGATAGTAATATGTAGTTTAGGTTATTATTTGCGTCATCTATTTTTCTTATTATTAAGTTTTCATCGCTATATAATAAATTTTTTCTTTCTTCAATTTTTGTTTTATATTTATCTTTTACTGATTCTATGCTTGCCAAAAAGTCTTTGTTTGTAGAAAATAAAATTAAATCTGTATCTGATTGTATTAAAATATCAAAATTGTTTCTAAAGGCTATTTTTTTTAGTTCACTTTCTAAATTTATTTGTAAATCCGGATCTTTATAGTAATTATTTATTTTATTGTAGATTTCTTTAATTGTGTTTGTTTTACTATAAATATAAAAATTTTCTAAAACTAAGCTATTTATAGTAACTAAGCATATTACTAAAAGCATTATAACAATACAAAGTATTAAAAATAGCCTAAATCTTACTGATTTCAATTTTTCCTTTAATTTTATCATTTTTTACCCCACTTTTATTTGACTTCAAATTTGTATCCTACGCCTCTCATAGTTTCTATGTATTTGCCTTTTTTCCCTAATTTATGTCTTATTTTCTTTATATGACTGTCTATTGTTCTTGAATCTCCATAATAGTCATAATTCCATACATTGTTTAAAATTTTGTCTCTAGATAAAGCAATACCTTGATTTTCCACTAAATATTTTAATAATTCATATTCGCGTAAACTCATTTCAATTTGTTTTCCATCTACTTTAACCGTTCTCCCTTCTGGGTCTATTGTAATACCACCATAGTCTTTTACCTGTTTTTTATCTCCTATAGTTCTTTTTAATAAAGCTTCTACTCTTGCTACTAAAATTTTAGGACTAAAAGGTTTTGATATATATTCATCTACTCCAAGTTCAAATCCAAACAATTCATCTTGTTCTTCTCCTCTTGCTGTTAACATTATAACTGGAATATTTGAGTTTTGTCTTATTTGACGTAAAACAGACCAACCATCTAACTTTGGCATCATTACATCTAATAGAATTAAATTAATATTATTTTTATTTTCTTCATATACTTGAAGAGCTTCTTCGCCATTTCCTGCTTCTAATATGCTATATCCCTTTTGAGCCAAAAAATCTTTTATTAATTTTCTCATTCTTGATTCATCATCTACAACTAAAATATTAACATTATTCATTATATTTCCCTCCAAAAATTCTCATAATTATTATATATTATACAAAGATTTTATGTCTATATTGTGAACAAAAGAAAAAAATTTGTCGCTTTAAGAAGCGTCCCTAAAGCGACAAAGTGTCGTTTTAAGAAACGTCCCCAAAGCGACACACAAAGTGTGTAAAAAAAGCTAAGTATATAATGGAAAAGCAAAAGCCACCTATTACATCACTTGCATAGTGTACTCCTAAATAAATACGACTAATACCAACCGCTAGTATTATTATTGATAGTATAATTACAGAAGTCCATTTTATGTATTTATTTTGTACTTTTTTTAAGATTAAATAAATTAAAAAACCATAAAATGTCATACTTGCCATTGAGTGTCCTGATGGAAAGCTAAATCCACCTGCTTCTATTAAGCGATAACCTTCAGGTCTTGCTCTATCAAAAATATTTTTTAGTATTATGTTTAATACTGTACTTATGAATAAATTAATAGCTATTAATAAGCCATACTTTTTGTTTTTTATAAATATAAGTATTGTTGCACACATTCCACATAATATTGTTGCTGAAGCTACTTCAGTAATTACTTTCATAATTATTGTATTGTTTTGTGAAATAAAATTTGATATAAAAGAATATACCTTCATATCAAAGCTTTGTATTTTATTATTAAGTATGTTTATAATAATAACCATTAAAATAATTGTGCAAGTTGCAACTATTATCCATCTTAAATTACTTTTTAGCCAATTAGTAATTTTATTTTCATTACTCATATATGATAAACTTTCCCTTCTAAGGTTTGTCACACTTTTGGCAAATTAATGCTTTTATTTTTATTCCTTGTTCTGAAAACATTTTCTCGTGCTCTGTTTCTATGTTCTCCCAAAAGTTTTCCTCATTTTTTAAGTCTCTTGTTAATTTTATAATTTTAAATCCAGCATCTTCAAAATAATGTATGCTTTCTTCAAATAAATTATCATCATCTGTTTTAAAATAAATATTTCCATTTGTTTTTAAAAACTCTTTATAATGTTCTAATTGTCTTGTATATGTTAGCCTTTTTTTATGATGTTTTCCTCTAGGCCAAGGATTGCAAAAATTTATATATATTCCTTCTACCGCATCTTGTTTGTTTAAAATTAATAATATTCTTTCAATATCAAACCTAGTAAGTATAACATTATCTACTTGTCTTTTTCCTTGTGAATATACCTCTTCTATTTTTCTTTTAGCTAAGCCTAACATAGGGTCTACTAAATCAATAGCTAAGTAATTGTTTTCTGGATGTAAAAACGCCATTTGTGAAATAAACCCACCTTTACCACATCCAAGTTCTACAAATAAAGGTTGGTTAGGTCTTTCATATTCTTCTTTCCATTTTCCAATTATTTTTTCTGGATATTCTCTATAAAATTTGCTTTCTTCTAATTCTTTTCTTGCCCAAGGTTTGTATCTAATTCTCAAATTTTACTCCTTCTAGTCATTACTACACATATGTTTTCTTGTCATTTCAAGTAAATCTAATGGTGTAAATCCTACTATTTGAATTTTTGAACGATCTTTTTTTATATTTTCTTCTAATATTTCTAGTATTTTCTGCTTTGTCTCTTTTTCTTTCATATCAATATAATCAATAATTATAATTCCACCAATGTCTCTTAATCTTAATTGTTTTGCTATTTCTATAGTTGCTTCTTTATTTACCGTAAATACTGTTTGCTCTAGGTTTTTATTTCCTACATACTTTCCAGAGTTTACATCTATGGCAGTTAATGCTTCTGTTTTATCAATAGTAATAAATCCTCCACATTTAAGCCAAATTTTACGGTTATTTGCCTTTTCTATTTGTTCTTCTACATCATATATATTTAATACGTTTTGTTCCTTTTTTAGTTCTAGTTTAATTTTTGTTTCAAATCCTGTGTCTTTTAAAAATTTTTGTGCATAGCTACTTACTTCACTATTGTTTGTAATAATTCTTCCTAAATCTTGGTCTACAGTTTCTATTAAAATTTTTTCAACAATGCCATTACTTTTGTATAATAAAACTGGTTTAAAATTATTTACTTTTTCATATTCTTTTGCTTTTCTTATTATTTCATTATATTGCTTTAGTACTTCTTCTATATCTTTTTGTATAAGTTGCTCATTTTTTCCTTTTGCAGATGTTCTTATAATAATTCCGTAACCTTGTGGAATTATTTTTTTTGCAATTTCAGTAAGTCTTTTTCTCTCTTGTTCTTTTTCTATTTTTTTAGATATTGTGATAAATTCAGTATTTGGCATTAATACTACAAATCTACCTGGTAAGCTAATATGTGTTGATACTCTTGCTCCTTTTTTATTGGTACTATCTCTTTTTACTTGCACCAATATTGGCATTCCTGTATGTATATAATTTTTTATATCATAATTGCTTAAATTTTCATTTTTGTTTCCAGTTTCATTACTTACTTTTGGTATAATATCTTTAATATGTATAAATGTATTTTTATTTACTCCAATATTAACAAAAGCTGCTTGCATTCCAACTAAAACATTTTCTACTTTTCCTAAATATATATTTCCTTCTAGCCTTTTTTGATCTTCTCTTTCTTCATATTTTTCTACTAACTTTCCATTTTCAACTAGAGCTACTATTTTATTGTTTTGCGTGTCTTGACTAATTATTATTTCTTGCATTTTCTATATTTACCTTTCTAAATTAATTATATTTATTCATAGCTAAGTCAATACCTTTTATAATGTAGTATGAAATAGCTTCCGCAGCTTTTTCTATTCCTTTTTCTAAAGCGTTATACTGTTCTTCTTCTAATTTTCCTATTACATAGTCAATAGCATCATATTCGTCTGCCGGTTTGCCAATTCCTACTCTTATTCTTGGAAATTCTTCTGATGCAAGTTCGTGAACTACCGATTTAGCACCATTATGCGTACCTGGTCCGCCTTTTTTACGCATTTTAATGTTTCCAATCTCTACATCCATATCATCATATATAACTAAAACATTTTCTAATGGTATTTTATAAAAGTCTATAAAAGGTTTTATTGCTTGTCCACTTAAATTCATATATGTTTGAGGTTTTAATAATATTACCTTTTCTCCTTCTATATTTCCACTTCCATATATTCCATTAAATTTAGTTCTAGATAGGTCTATTTCATATTTTTTAGCTATTTTATTAATTACATCAAACCCCATATTGTGTCTTGTTTTGCTATATTCTGGCTCTGGGTTTCCAAGTCCTACAATTAAATACATTTTATTTTCCTCTTTAATTTAATATCATTTCATAATATCTAGCATTAGTTATTGGATTTCTTTGCTCTTCTTTTTCAACAAATCCCCACTTTTTATAAAATCCAATTGCTCTTTCTAGACTTTCATAAGTTCCTAATTGCAATTTTTGCAAATTAATCTCTCTTGAAAAATCAAGTATTTCGTCTAATATTCTTTTTGCTAGTCCCTTTCCTCTATATTCTATATCACAGCATACATTTTCTATTCTACCAATTTCTTTGTCTACTTTATTTAGCATCATAGTTGCTATAACTTTTTCTTCTTGTTGTATATACCATATATATAAGTTTTCGGCGTCATAGTTTTTACTTAAATACTTTTCTTCAAAAGCTTCAAATCCGATTCTCTTTAACCATAACTTCAACCGTTAATTTTTTTATAGCTTGTTCTATTACAGCATCTTTTTCATATTTTTTTACAATATAATTTTCCATTTATTTCTTCATCTCTTTTCACTAATTTTAAATTAGTTTAATTCAGTACATTTGAAATTAATGTACTGAATTAAATCTATAATTTTTTTCATTTTTATTGCTTAATTTTTTTATTTCTACTAAAATCCTTTGTGCATTATTATAATCTAAATAGTGAAATGTATTTTTTATTATATCTTTATATTTTTTTTCTATTTCACAGTTATTTTTTATATAGAAAATAATTTTATTTACTAAGTTTTCTTCTTCTTCTATTAATTCTCCAAAGCCATCTTTTCCATAATCAAAATAGCCTTTATTGTAATGTGAATTAAAAAATTTATCTTGATCAAATTGATAGTATATTATTGGCTTTTGTAAAAATGCCACGTCAAAATGCGTACTTGAATAATCTGTAATAAACATTGAACATTCTTTAAATAATGTAGAATATCTTATATCTTTTGTAGATAAAATATCTACATTCTCTTTTTGTAAATTTAAAAAACTTTTTTTATACTGTTCTGACGCTGGATGTAATAAAAACTGAATTTTATATTCGTATTCTTTTACTATATTTATTAAATCTTTACGATTTAATAAACTTTGATATTTTTGATAAAATTCTGAATTTTCTAATGAATTGCCTCCATCGTTTGTATAATCCACATCTGATAAAAAAGCCCTCCAAGTAGGAGCAATTAATATTATTTTCTTTCTTTCATCTTGCAATTTATCAAATCTTGCAAGTCCTGTACACACTATTTCTTCTTCATCATACATATAGTTTTTCTTTACATCTTCATATTCATCTTGAGTAGTTGTAATGAAAAGGTCTGCTATAATATGTTCTCTGTTTAAAATGTTGTGTACATCATTCATAATAACCCCATGTTGTAGAAACACAAATTGTTTATTTATAACGTCTTTATATACTGTCATTTCTTGTTTATTAAATGGATTAAATACTCTATCATAATAACTAGCATGTGACGATATAACCATTTTACAATTTATGTATTTTATTTTGTGTAAGAAAGAACCATATTTTAATACTTTTCCAATCTTTTTTATTTCTTTAAAATTTGGAGAGTTTTTATCTAATACAAAATAAGTATATTTTTTCATTTTTTTGTCATTCAAGTTTATGTAATTAAATAATTGTTCAGCATTATCATCTCCATACATAATTCTATCATTTAACAAATAATATTTTTCTTTTGTTTTAAAAAAGTTTAAAATATACCATTTATGATATTTTTTCTTTGCTTTTATAGTTTTTAATAATTCATATTTAAACTTATCTAATAGCTTTCTTTTGGTTATATTAAAACTTCCTTCTTTATCATTAATTGTCATAACATATGAATTAATAAAAATTTTATAAGGTATATCTAATTCATTTATTTTTTCGTCTTTATTATCTAGGAATATTACTTCATCATATACTATATTATCTTCTTTTAAAACAAACTTAAATTTATCTATAGTGTTAATATTTAAACTTATAGTAAGTTTAATATAATCTATTTCTTGTGAAAACGAATAGGTTTTTATATTAAAATAATATTTTCTTTTGCTTGATTTTAAATATGCTTTTATTTTGCCATGTTCTTTATTGGTTTTATATAAAATTTCAATATATGCTTTTTTTTCTATTATTTTAATATTAACTAAGTTAACTTTTTTTTTCATATAAACACCTTTTATATTTCTAATTTTAACTTATTCCATATTTCATTAGTTTTTAAGTATTCATCATAGTGTTTTTTTACATTTTTATCATATTGTTTTAGATCTTCTAATAAAATATTGCAGTCTTCTCCTTCAAATAGTTTATTCACTTCTGGAATTCCTGCTTTTAATTTTTGATATATTACTTGCATTTTTTCATTGTAGTTTTCTTTATCCATTATATATTGAAAAAGTGGTTTATATTTAATCCAGCCTCTAGAGGCTTGTATAAATCTTTTTGCTATTTGTTCATCTTCTAGTTTTATTTTTCTTAGTGTTTTTGGATACTTTTTTCTTAATATACTAGTATATTTCAAAAAACCATCGTGAAAATGATAAACCGGTACCTTAATTACTTTTGAATTGTTTAATTTTGTTGAAAAGAATGTGTCTTCTCCCCTTGCTCCTTCTGGATTATAAAATGCAGGTATTTTATCAATATGTTTTAAGTTTAAGCATAATGTAGAACCAACTACCCATTTACCTACTCCATCACTTTGAATTTCATAAGCTCCTTCTTCATTACTTATTTTCTTATTAGCATATGTAATTCCATTATCTTTTACAAATTTTTGCTTAATAGAATCCCATGACACAATCTCATTACTAATTGCTTCTATATAGTCTTTAAATAATTTTTCATCAACATCTTCGTTTAGTTCTACATATGGAATTGGCGAAATATATCCACAGTGATATCCTATAGTTGCATCTGCATTTTGTATGTATTTATAATGCATTAATACATTGTTTTGTTCTTTCCAAGTAATTTCTTTTGTTTCTTCATCTTTTATACAGGCCACAGGATATTCATCATCGTCCCAAAATAAAAGGTAGTCCATACCTCTTAACAAAGCATAATACATTAATGTATTTCTACCTTTAGCATGTCCATGACCAAAGAATAATTCAGCTTCTTCCTTAGTTAGTTTTTCTCTTCCAATTAGTCTTTTTTTCATTTCCTCAATGTCTTCTGGAGTAATGTATTTAATTTTTACGTCTTTATATACATTTGGCATTAAGCCATAGAAATCAACTCTTGTTGTATATTGATAGCCTAAATCAAACAAAATAAATATGGTCAATTCAACTTTATCATCCATATTTTTAAATTGATTTACTAAGTGCTCATAAGTATTATTGATTACTTTACATACATTAGGTCTTCCTGTTACAAAACCTAATCCAAATTGAATTGTTTTACCCATGTGCTTCTCCTTAATATTTGTATTATTAAAATTATAACATTTAACTATAGAATTATATCACAACTAGTAAAATCTGTCAATCAAAAAAACAGCCTAGATTTCAGTAGTTATGCGGCTCATGTAAAAGCAAAAGAGCTTTGTAATATTACAAAACTCTTTGAAAAATCTCCACTAGTGGACATAACTCATATCTTCGGTTTGCTAATTAACTTTTTTAAAGCAATTTAACATAACTTTCCATTGTATTTTATTTTTCTAATTTATTCCCCGCAGGACTTAGTGCTACTTTACACAAAGTGAGCATCTAAACGATACACCGTATACAGCAGTTGAAGTTGTGGCTATAGCCCTTTCTGAAGTCGTGGGGTTGCTGTTGTAGTAGTAGAATCCTCCTCTATAATCACAAGGATTGTTGGAATCCATAAAGGTTTCTGTTGACCATTCAAACACATTCCCTGCCATATCTTGTATGTTACATCTTTTATCTGCATTTTCTCCTGTTTTGGCTATACTAGACTTTATATTACTTCCTTTTTTTGTTGCATAAGTTGTATCTCCTGAATATGCCTCTATAAATATTATTGCTGTATCCCATGCATAACTATTTATTAAATCACTATAATATTTTGCATCTGCTAAATATGGGTACATTGCTTTTGCAGCTATTGCTGCATTTGGTTGGGTTATAAAATTCCATAACATTCCATCTGTTATTGTTGTGCTACTACTTGTTGTTGACGATATTGTTGTTGCTTTTGAAGCTGCCTTTTCTCCATTTTTACTTGCTTCATATCTTGCTATATAATAGCCTCCATTATCTAAACTTGTGCTTATCCATTCTTGCAAATTAAGTGCTTTTGTATTTCCATAACTACTTGCTGCACTATATTCTTCTTCTCCAAAGGTTCCTCCTGCAAAGCCACTTGATATTTCAATAATATTATAAGGGTCAATTGTAATAGGTGTTGGTATATCATAATCAGTTTTACTTGCAGTTTGCGCTGGTGTTGGTAATGTTTCATCTTCTGCTACTGTAAAATCACTATATCTTCCTAATGTTATTGTTGTTTTATTAGTTGTATTTTCTACTGCATCA
>JBJFEZ010000020.1:0-51702 GCA_051891195.1 Clostridia bacterium | reverse complement strand
ATTGTGAATAATAAGACTTTTGTTTCTCTTTTTTCATTTTCTTTTGTTCCTCCTTTAATTACTTAATTTTATTATAAAACACTTTGTTTTAGTTTTCAATGTTTGTACACAAAAATGACAGGCTAAATTTATTATTTTCTTTTAGCAATTCCCCCGCAGAACCGGAGATCAATGTTCTCCCTTACATTCCTTTTTATATTTTATTTTCCACAATTTTTACTATATCTGCTATATAGTCTCCTATTACAGGTATATTTAATGTAACTATTTTTTGAAGTATTATTAATAGAACAGCAGTTAAAATAGTAAACCCAATTCCTATGCCTATTCCTTTTGCTATTCCAGATAACAAATTTCGTATTATTAATTGCTTTTTATTTCCTAATAATTCGGATATTTCTAAAATATTGTTTTTGGTTAGCACAAAGTTTAGCTGTTTTAAATTGTTATTTAATTCACTTTCTATTTTTTTCTTTCTTTTGAACATTAAAAAACCTCCATTATTAATTAAAATGGAGATTTTTTGTTTTTTTATTCATTTTATTGGAATTTTTGTTATATCATTCTTCTACAATAACTTTTTCTTTTTTTTCTTCTTCTTTTTGTAATTCTTCTAGTTTAGTTATTAATTCTTGTAACTTTGTTATGTCTTTTCCAACCATTTCCCAGTTATTATTACCGCTTGATTGCTTTAAATTATTATTAGTTTTTATTATAGAGTCTATTAACCCGTCTATGTCTTCATTATTCTCTACTTGAATGTTAACAGCATATTGTGATGCAAGATTTTTTAATGCTTGTGTTAGACTATTTCCTATTGCAACTTTATTTCCTGAAGCTACTACAACCTTTTTTAGTATTAATGTAGAATTTTCTTCATTAATATATTGTTGGTAGATAGGCTCTACATAAAGTAGCGAATTATTTATAGGTATAATTAACATATTCTTTTTTATTTTTGTTCCTGTTACATTTAAACTTTCAATTTCTTTTGAAATATTTTCATCTTGTTCTATTTGAGTATCTAATTGCATTGGTCCTATAATATTGCTGTCTGAAGGATATTTATATAGGGTTAATTTTGGCTGAGCATTCTGATATGTACCAACTAAGTATGCTGTTAAATTTTGTTTTTGATATGGTGTATATGGTAATACAAGTCCTATTGTAGCATTTTCTTGGTCTATAGTTTTTACCATAGTATAATATGGAGATATTTCTGTTCCAGTTTTAGTTAAAACCTTAGTAGTGTTGTGTTTCGCTACCTGCCAAATATCGTCTCCACGATATAATACATCAGTCTGAATATTGTGATATCTTTCCATAACTTTTGCTTGTATAGTATATAAAAATTTTGGATAAATAAATTGTTTAGAAATATCTTCTGGTATTGCCTCTTCTTTTTCCACAAATAAATCTTTATATATTTTTTGATAAGCCATAATTATTGGGTCATTCCTGTCCGTAATGTAATATTGTATTGTTCCGTCATATGCATCTATTAGTACTTTTACAGAATTTCTAATATAGTTAATTTGCATTTTGTTTAATTCTTGTAGTGTTATTTTTTGAGAATATGGATAACAGTTTGAGGTTGTGTATCCATCTAATACCCATACTAATTTTCCTTCGTTTGTTACTACTAAATATGGATTTTCATCATATATAATATATGGCATTAAAGTTTTTGCTCTTTCTATTATGTTTCTGTTAATAAGTATTTTGCTTTGAGAATTCACACTTCCTGAAAATACCAGTTTTAGGTCATTTTCTTTAATTGCTAATATTAGTCTGTCAATAAAATTTAATTTGAGTCCTGCTTGTCCATTATATGTATTTTCAGCATTTTCTGCTTTTGTAGAATTTATAATTGGATAGTCAAATTCTTTTTTGTTTTTGCTGTTGGTTACTACTGTATCTTTAGTTTCTAATCCAAAATAAATTCTTGGTTCTTTAATAGAAACTATATCATTTGTACTTGCTTCAAAATCTTTTTGTAAGTAACTAATATTTCCATCTTCGTCAGTTTTGGTTGCATCTGTTATTATTACACCATAACCGTGTGTATATTCATAAGTTTTATTATTATATGTTCCTACAGAATTATTTATTTCTCTAGGTGAAACATATACTAATCCTTGTTTTCCATTTATATTATATTTTGCTATTTGTGCAGTTTGGTAAGTATAGTATCCTTTATTTGTTTGCAATAAGTTTAAGTTGTTTAAAACAACATCTTTATCTACTAGTGCAATGTTATTTATAACATTTTGATTTTGTTCTATAGAATTTGTAGTAATAGTTTCATTTTCTGTTAAATTTATTTCTTCAATATCTATTCCAAAAGCTTGCTTTGTAGAGTTGATATTAGCTTGTATGTATTCTTGTTGTATGTCTAATTCATCAGGATTAACAACAATAGTATTAAATCCAACTAATACAAATAACATAAGTACTAAATATATAGGAACAGCTGCTAAAGAAGCAATAACTCTTTTGGTATTTTTCTTTTTAAAGTAATGTACTGCTATAATTACTGAAACAGCTATTATAATTGCTAAAATGCGGTATCCCCATAATTTTATAGTTACCTCTGAAATTCCGGCTCCCCATAAAACATATGGAGTAGTGGCAGTATCTTGTAATGTTACTATTTTTTGTAGTCCTACATTTAATGTTTCAACAAATACTGTTGCAGCTAATATAATTGCTATAACTATTATATTAGTACATACTTGTTTTACTAAGCGACTATTTTTTAAAGTCTCTCTATTTACGCCTTCTAAGCATATATTAAATACAGCTATATAATATATAAATGTATAAATAGTTAATCCTACAACAATACTAAACAAATAGCTTAATATATATTGTATAAATGGTTGTATAAAAATAAAGTAGCCTATATCATATCCTAAAACAGGGTCTGTTACTCCAAATTCTGTAGCATTAATGCATAACATAAATTTTTCTAATATAATTTTACTTGTAATAAAGCTAACTACAACTGCTATAATAAAGCTTATTGATTTGTTTGGCATTTTAGGCATTGTTTTTTTATCTTCTTCAAAAAATGGACTTAATCCTTTTTTTATTTTTCTGTTAGTTATATAAATAAGTATAAATAATAGTAAAAAATTAGTAGAAAATGTTATTACATTATATGTTAGATTTTGCCAAAATACACTTAAATATTGTTCCCCTAATTCTAGTGTTTCTAAATATTCCCCTCTATAAATTGCATATGCAATTATAGTTGCTAATACAATAAACGCTAATACAACCCATTTTTTTATTTTGCTTATAGAAAATTTAGTAATTTTATCTTTAGAATTATTTTCTGTTTTATTTTCCTCCATAATTTTATCCTCTCTAAAATTTAATTATATTAAAGCCTTTACAAAGTCACTACTATTAAATATTTCCATATCGTCAATTTGTTCTCCTACGCCAATAAATTTAACTGGCATATTATTTTCTGCTACAATTCCAATTACTACCCCGCCTTTTGCAGTTCCATCTAATTTTGTTAATATTAGTCCGTTTATATCTACTGTTTCTTTAAATGCTTTTACCTGTGAAATTGCATTTTGACCTGTTGTTGCATCTAGTACCATTAATACTTCTTTTGAAGCTTCTGGTAATTCTTTATCTATTACTTTTTTTATTTTTACTAATTCATCCATTAAATATTTTTTATTATGAAGTCTTCCTGCCGTGTCACAAATTAAAACATCTGCATTTGTTTGTTTTGTTATTTGAATTGCATCAAAAACAACTGATGCTGGGTCTGCTCCTTCTTCTTTTTTTACAATATCACAATTAGCTCGTTTTGCCCATATTTCTAGCTGTTCTACTGCTGCAGCTCTAAATGTATCTGCTGCTGCAATTACTACCTTTTTTCCATCTTGTTTTAATCTATTAGCTATTTTTCCTATAGAGGTAGTTTTTCCAACTCCATTAACTCCTACCACTAGTATAACAGAAGGAGTTGTATTTAGGTTTAAGTTATTATCTACTTTGTCTAAAATTTCTATTATTTCTTTTCTTAATGCTTCTCTAACTTCTTCTTCTGTTTCTATTTTTTCTTTTTTTATTGTTTCTCTTAAATTAGAAATAATTTTTGTAGAAGTTTCTACCCCTACGTCTGACATAATAAGGGCATCTTCTAGTTCTTCTAATAATTCTTCATCTACTTTTCTAAAATTGCTAAATACATTATTTATTTTTTCATCAAATGAATTCTTAGTTTTGCTTAGGCCTTGTTTTAACTTATCAAAAAATCCCATAAATTTTACCTACCTTTAAAAATCTATAACTAGTATAACAATATATTTGTAAAAAATCAACTTTTTAGCTTTATATTTTAATTTGTAAAAAAACACAGCGCAAATTTACACTGTGTTTTTAAAACGGTTATTCTTTTATTTTGATCTGCTGATGCAGATTCCTATAAGAATGCACAGAAAAACTGAAGCTATTATACCTACCCAGTTTTCTTTTACGATGCTTATTCCCATAAGGGTTCCTACGAGCAATCCCAATATCGTAGGGATTGTTCTTGCATCGTGTTTTACCCGTTTTTTCATAATTAATTCCTCCTAATACAGTTATTATTTTTTGCTGGGGTTTAGAATTAATTTATTAGCATATTGCTAATTGTCTAAATTATAGCATAAAAAATTAAAAAAGTCTATCCTAGTGCTACATCTGGTTAGTGTTAATTTTTTAGACTTGCTTTTCTAAATTTTTTATGATACTATGTTTATACAAATTTTTACATATATAATTTGGAAGGAATGTATAATATTATGACAATAGCTGAGCAATTAAAAAATAGATATCATAAAACAGAAGAAGTTACCAATTTTAAAGATATGTTATATCGTTCTAGTGACTTATATAGTTCTAGAACAGCATTTAAAGTAAAAGAACCTAATGGAGAAATAATATCAATAACATATAAAGAATTTAAAGATGATGTTGTTTATCTTGGATCTAGTTTATTAAAAAAAGGTTTTTTAAATAAAAAGATTGCTGTTATAGGTAAAAATAGTTATCAATGGTGTGTATCTTATTTGGCAGCATCTATTGTGGGAGTTGTTGTTCCTATTGATAAAGAGCTTCATACAGATGATGTTATAAATTTTATGAATATATCTGAAACCTCTTGTATTTTAGGTGATAATAAAAACTTAAATCCAATATTAAAAGATATTGCTAAACTTTCAAATTCTAATACTGAATTTATTAAATTTGATAATCAAGGTGCTGGATCTTTTAGAGAAACTTTAGAGGAAGGCAAAGTTCTTTATTCTAATGGATTTACTGATTTTGACCAAATAAAAATAGATCCTAATGAATTACGCGTTTTGTTATTTACTTCTGGAACAACAGGAAATGCTAAAGGTGTTTGCTTATCTCAAAATAATCTATGTTCTAACATATTATCTACTTATGGAATTGTAAAAGTAAGAAAAGACGATTTGTTTTTTTCTGTTTTACCTCTACATCATACTTATGAATGCACTTTAGGTTTTTTGCTTCCAATATATAGTGGAGCTAGTATTGCACATTGTGAAGGTTTACGTTATATAGCAAAAAATATGAAAGAATTTCATCCTTCTGTTATTTTATGTGTTCCACTTTTGTTAGAAAAGTTGCATAAAAATATTGTTAAAAATATGAATAGTTCTTTACCTAAAAAATATAAAAAAGAAGATGCAAATCCATTTTCTGATTTGCCATTCTTTATGAAAAGCATAGTTAGAAGCAAAGTAAAAAAGACTTTAGGAGGCAGACTTCGTGTATTTATAGTTGGAGCTGCTGCTGCAAACCCTAATATTATATCAGATTTTAGAGATTTAAAATTAAATACTTTACAGGGATATGGTTTAACAGAATGTTCTCCTTTAGTTGCAGGTAATACTGATTTCTTTCAAAAGGATGATTCAGCTGGTCTTCCTATACCCAATGTAGAATATAAAATTGATAGCCCTAATGATGAAGGTGTTGGAGAAATTATTGTTAAAGGTCCTAATGTTATGCTTGGCTATTATAAGGATGAGCAAAAAACTAAAGAAACTATTGTAGACGGCTGGTTCCATACAGGTGATTTAGGTAGAATTGACGAAAATGGTTATTTGTATATTACAGGAAGATGTAAAAATGTTATTGTTACTAAAAATGGTAAAAACATTTATCCTGAAGAAATTGAGTATTACTTAAATGACAGTCCTCTAATTTCTGAATCTTTAGTTTTTGGTTTGCAAAAAGAAAATGATGATGAAACTTATATTAATACTCAAATTTATCCAAATATTGAGGCTATTACAGAATATTTAAAAGGTGCTATTCCTACTAAAGAGCAAATTAAGAAAATAGTTTCTGATGTTGTTGCTAATGTTAATAAAAAGCTACCTAATTATAAGCACATAAAAGATTTTGTAATTCGTGATAAGGAGTTTGAAAAAACAACTACTCAAAAACTTAAACGTTATGGAGATAATATAAGCATAAAAAAAGACGATGAATAATCGTCTTTTTTTGCTATTCTTTTTCTTCTTTTATTTCACTAGGTATAACAACTTGTTCTTTTTTATCTTCTTCTTTATTTATACCATCAATCAGCATTATAAATTTAACATTTCCACTTGCGTTTTCATCAATCATTGTAAATGATTGATATTCATTTGCTAAATTTTTTAATTTTTCTACTCTTACTTCTAGATTTTTTACATCTCCATTAATATAATTGTAAATTTTTTGAATTGCTTCATCATCAAATTTGTTCATACCTTCTGATAATTTATTAGCTCCGTTTGCTAATTTGGTTGTTCCATTAGATAATTGTGCTAAAGCTTCTTTTAAAGTACTAATTTGATTATCTACTTCTCCAAGTTTTGAATTAATTAAGTCTTCATATTTTGATAATTCTTTATCAAGTTCTGTTTGAGTTAATTCTCCATTTAATTGTTTTTTTATTAAATTTGAAGCAATTTGATTAGCTAATTCTTCTGTTAAATCAGATGCTAATTTTTTTGCTGTTTTTTCTGCTACATCATCTATTGTTGCATTTAGTTCTGCTTTTGCTTTAGCTCCATATGCTTGTATTTGAGCTTGTAATGTCTTATCATCTTTAAATGCTTTTTCTAATTCTTCTATTATTTCTTGTTTTATATTTTCTTTCATTGCAGCTAGTGTTTCTTCTCCTATAGTAGCTTTAATTTCTGCAATTATTTTATTTTCATAATCTAAAATAGCTTTAGCTAATGCCTCATTTGTATTTAGATTTGTAGCAATTTCTTGTATTGTTTTTTCAGCCATTTCAGGAGCTTTTGTTGCAACTGTATCTAAAGTTTTATCCATTGTATTTTTAGAAACAGTTGTAACTAATTGGTTTAATACCTCTATAGCTTTTGCTTCTGCTTCTGTATCTGATAGTGTTATACCTTGTTCAGCATATTGTGCTTGAATTCCTGGAATCATAGTTTTTGCAATTTTTTCTTTAGAAGTATTTAATATTGCTGCATCTGTTTGTGTTAATAATGCTGTTGGGTCTGTAACAGAAGCTTTCATTGTTTCTACCTGTTGATTTATTACTTCTGATGTTTTAGCCTTTACAGTGTTTGTAACATCTTGTAGTATTGCTCGCTTTATGGCTGCTTCAAGAGTTTTTACATCTTCTTTTTGTTCAATATTATCTAACGCTGTTTTTATATCTTTTTCAATTTTATTTAATAATTCATCAGAAAATTTAATTATTTCTTCTTTATTATTTGCAATTTCATTTAACTTTTCTTCTATTGCAATATTGGTGTACTCAAGTGCAGTTTCTGCTGTCTTTTCTTCAATTCTTTCTTTATTTTCTTTAATTACATTTGCAGCTTCTTGTTCAGCTAACACTTCAAGTTCTGGAGCAACCTTTTTAATTTCAGCATTTATTATTTTTACAATTTTATCTTCAATTTCTTTTTTATTTGATAATTGCTTGCGTACTTCTTCATATTTGCTAATTTGTGTGTATAAATTAGTTGATAATTCATATGTTCCATTATTTAATTTTTTTGCACCATCTCTTAATTCGCTTGCACCCTTTGCTAATTGATTAGATGCATTTTTTAGTTGACTTGCAATTTCATAAATTTTATCCAAATTATCAAATACTTCTAAATCATTTTCTTCTATTAGTTTTGGTGATGCAAAACAGTAAATTTCTTTCATTTCAAATTCTTTTGCTTCCATAGATATTTCTATTTTATTTGGTATTTCTAAATCATCTTTTGATACCCCTAAACTCTCTTGCATACCAGGTAAAGCAATTCCAAATACCATTGTTTTATTTCCATTATCAATTACTTTTCCATTTGTAACGTCAATGTTTTTATTATTTTCGTTATCAATAATTGTTCCCATTCCTACTACAAAAGGCACATACATTGTTTCTGTTTTTCCATTTATATTTACTTTTCTTTGCTCTTTGTTTGTAAATTCAAGTGTTATTTTTACAAGTCCAGTTTTTCCTGCTATATCTTCTTTGTTAATCTTCTTTCCATCTAGGCTATAAGTCACTTTGCACTCAACTGGTAACTCTTTTTGTGTATTTCCTTGATAATAAATATCATCACCTTGTGCTTTCCAAGTTAGTGTATTATTTTCTTGATTTAATTCTTGGTTTCCACTTACATTTTCAATGTTCATTAAATCTGATATATCTTTTAAAAATTCTGACTTTTCTGTATTTTTTAAATGATCGCTTACTGTTGTTTGATATACATTACCATTTGCATCTAATTTAGAATATACACTTTCATCTTTTGTATAAGCCAAAACTGGTGTTGAGAAATATGCAACCATATTACATAATAAAATACCTGCTGTTATTTTTGTTTTTAAATTTTTATTCATTTTAATTTCCTCCTATATTTTTCATACCTTTAGTTGTTTTACAAATAAGTTTATCAAAAATTATTAAGAATGTTGGTAATACACAAATTACTGTAATCATACTTACTATTGCGCCTCTGCCCATTAATGTACAAAGCGAACCTATCATTTCTATTTTTGAATAAACACCTACTCCAAATGTTGCGCCAAAGAAACATAATCCACTTATAAGAATTGATTGAATTGAAGTTTCTAAAGACTCGCTTGCTGCTTCTTTCTTTTTCTTTCCTTCTTTTCTTGCTGTTATATATTTATTTGTAATTAAAATAGCATAATCTATTGTTGCCCCAAGTTGAATTGTTCCAACAACTATAGAAGCAACAAAAGGTAAAATAGTATTTGTGTAATATGGAATTCCCATATTTATAAATATTGCAAATTCTATAACGCAAATCAGAATAACCGGCAATATTGCTGATTTAAATACAAATATCATAATAATAAATATTACTGCAATAGAAAATATATTTACACTATTAAAGTCGTGGTCGCTTATTTCTACCAAGTCCTTCATCAAAGGCCCTTCACCTGCTAAAATTGCACTTTCATCATATTGTTTAATAATTTCATTAATTTTTGTTACTTGCTCATTTAATTCATCTGTTGCCATTTCATATTTTGAATTAATCAATATCATCTGATATTTATCGCTTTGAAAAATGTCCACTACTTTTTCTGGCAATGCTTCTTTTGGAATTCCAATGCTTCCTAGTTTAGAATATCCTATAACCCATTCTATTCCATCTATTTGTTCAATTTTTTCTATCATTTCATTTGCCTTATATTCTGGCATATATTTATCTACTAAAAGCATTTCCATTGATA
The DNA here is from genome assembly GCA_051891195.1 of Clostridia bacterium. Lineage (GTDB taxonomy): Bacteria > Bacillota > Clostridia > TANB77 > CAG-508 > CAG-273. The sequence goes on along the minus strand of JBJFEZ010000020.1, from coordinate 41,931 downwards.
CCATATTGAAGTCTTCTTTTAATAAAGTATTTGCTTGAACACTTGGCAAATCTGCTGGCAATGACCTGTCTAAGTCATAATATACTTGCGTATTTGTATATCCATATAAAGCTATTGGTAGTATTATTACAAATAAAATTGTAATAGCTATATAGTGTTTAACTACAAAATTTTTTACTTTGGCAAATTTAGGCAATATCTCTTTGTGTCTTGTTTTTTCAATTAGTTTATCAAATGTTAGTATCATTGCCGGTAATATTGTAACAACACAAATTACTCCAAACAATACACCTTTTGCCATAACTATTCCTATATCTTTTCCAAGTGTTAGGTTCATACTACATAATGCCAAAAATCCTGCCATTGTTGTTAAAGAGCTTCCTACTACCGAATTAAATGTTTTAGAAATTGCTGTTGCCATTGCTTCTTCTTTGTTTTGAGTTGTTTTTTGTTCTGCAGTATAACTATGATATAAGAAAATTGCAAAATCCATTGTAACGCCTAATTGCAATACTGCACTTATTGCTTTTGTTATATAAGATATTTCTCCTAAAAAGATATTGGTACCCATATTGTACAAAATTGCAATACCTATATTTAATAATAATAAAAATGGTGCAAAATACGAATCTGATGAAATTTGTAAAATTATTAAACACAAGATTGCTGCAATAACCACATAAACTATAATTTCTGAATTTGATAAGTTTCTTGTATCTATTACTGTTGATGTCATTCCACTTATTTTGCATCTTTCATCTGTAATTTCTCTTATTTTTTCTACAGAAGCTACTGTTTCATCAGATGATATTTGCTCTTTAAATGTAACTAGCATTATTGTTTTATTATCATCATAAAATGCTTCTTGAACTTTGCTTGGAAGCATTTCCTTCGGAATTTCTGTTCCAACTACATCTGCTATACTAACTACTTTTTCTACATTGTCAATTTTTCGTATTTCATCTTCTAATTTTAAAATATCTTTGTTTTTCATATCTTCTAATATAACAATAGAAAATCCTCCCATTTTAAAATCTTCTGATAATATTTTTTCTCCTTGAATAGTTTCAACATCATTGGGTAAATATACTAAAATATCATAATTGATTTTAGTTGCTTTCATTCCTAAAACTGCTGGAATTAGTAAAATAAAGGCAATAATTAGTATTAACTTTCTGTGTTTACAAATTGTTTTTCCTAACTTGTTCATTTTTAACTCCTTTCTTTGTGACCAACGGTCATTTACTATTATATTTCTAAAACTGCCTGTAGTCAATACTTATTTTGTTTTTTTATTAATTATTTTATATATTCACCTGTTTGAAGGTTTTTTATCTATTTATTTTTAATAATAAATATATTGACTATCCGTACAAAATATGACATAATGTAATTATTAAGGAGGAGAGTTTTATGGGACAGGAACTTGAAAAAGGCAAAAAGCAAAGATTGTTAGACACGGCATTTGCACTTTTCACTGAAAAAGGAATTAAAGACACTTCCATTCAGGAAATTGTAGATAATGCAAATGTAGCAAAAGGAACATTCTATTTATATTTTAAAGATAAATATGAACTTCAAGATATTTTAATTACAAGTAAATCTGAAAAATTATTTAATGATGCTTTAACGGAACTCCGCAAAAACTATATTCAAAATTTTTCTGATCAAATTATTTTTATTATAAATTACGTTATTGATGAATTTAAAAGAAAACCAACACTTTTAAAATTTATATCAAAAAATTTATCTTGGGGTATTTATAATAAATCAATTTTAAAAATATATGAAAATGACGAAAAAAAAGAATTTAGTGTTTTTAATTTATTTATGAAGGGTGTAGAAGAAAATCATATTAACTTAAAAAATCCTGAAGTAACTCTTTTTATGATTATAGAGCTTGTTAGCTCTACTTGCTTTACATCTATTTTAGAAAAACAGCCTCTTCCTATTGATGAATATAAACCATATCTTTACGATGTTATTAGACAATTAATAAAGTAAATATTATAGTATATCCCATTCTGTAAAACAGAATGGGATATATTATGGATATTACTGTTTGCCATATCTCTCCATAATCCAAGGACTTATAATGTTGATTTCTACTGTTCCACCAGTTTCATATCTATCAATTAGCTTAAAGCTAATATATGTATTAGGTGGAAACTCATAGTTTTCTCCCTCTTTTAATTTTGGAAGCTTAAGTAGTACTTCTGCCATATTATCGTTTGCTTCTTTAATAATAGTACCTAAATGTTTTACTTTTCCATAACTAAAGCTATAATCCACATATTCTCCAACTTCAATTTTGCTAAGTTTGCTCAATAAATGCTTTTTTAGCTCCCTTTTGAAGATTCTTCTTACATTATAAGTTACATCTTTGTAAACAAACATACGAGTTGTAATAATTAAGTTATTTTGTAGTGCTTCTTCAGACTGTTTGCATACAACTGCCCGAATATTTAAGCCGCTTGCTATAGCATTTAATAATTTATCCATAGTCCTCCCTCCAAAAATTAATTTAATTATAAATTGAATATTTGGAGGATATTGCCCTCCGAAATATTCGAAAGGCATTTATAAAAAGAACCTTGTTTTAAATTATAACATCGCTTACATTTTTTGGCAATAGTAAAAGTATTTTTTATGGAAAAAGTTGGAATTTTAGAGAATAGCATATTTATATTTTTTCACAATAAAAATCTCCTGAGCAATTCAAGAGATTTTTATTGTGTTTCATTACTAGTTCTTTAATTTGGGTAAATTTCATACTTTATTTTATTTTTTCCATACTATCTTCTAATGAAATTCCATGTTTTCTAAATCTTTGTATTATATTTTTTCGTTTTTCTTGCCATTCTTTTGAGTCTATTACATCAAATCCTATTGATGCCGTACCAACATTTTTGTCCTTTCCAAAAATATGAACAGCAAGTTGTGCTTCTGGAGTTTCTTGTACAAACTTCTCATCACTTAATTTTTTCTTACTATATAAATGTGTCGTAAAATCTAGTTCTTCTAAAAATATCATTTCTTTTTTAATCAATGCAGGAGATATCATATACAAACTATCTTTATCTTTAAATCTATAAAAATCACTATCTTTTAAGGCTTTTATTTTATCAATAGCATCTAGTAATTGTAAATTTACTAAATCCATTGTTTTATTCCTTCCATTTTTAGCTATTGATTCATGCAAATCTATTGGCAAATGTAAGTGTATACAATTTCCTGATATTCCATATGTAAAAAGGTCATTAATTGGATACTTTTCATTATTTTGTTCAGAATGTCTTCGTTCAATTTTTTTTGCCAAAAAGTCTCTTACATTTTCTTCACTATTCCCCATATTTGCTGTAATTTGTTCAATGACAGCCTCATCTCTCATATCTATTTCGCCTAATAAATAATTTACTACTGCTTCATTGTCTAATGTTCTCATTGATATTAAAATATTTTTTACTTCTTTTTTATTCATTAATATCACTTCCTATATATTAATTATAGCATAAGCCTTAGAAATAAGCAAATTTTAGCATTTTCTTATAAATTTATACCTTTTTAAAGTTGCCTGCTTATTACTAGCTAATTGAAAGTAAAATTCTATTAGAAAACATTCAATATTTTTTTATATTATTTATATACAAAAACAACTCACAAACTTTATAGTTTGCAAGTTGTTATAACTTGGTGCCTTGAAGTGGAATTGAACCACTGACACAGGGATTTTCAGTCCCTTGCTCTACCAACTGAGCTATCAAGGCTTAAATAATGGCGACCTGGAACGGGCTCGAACCGTCGACCTCTAGCGTGACAGGCTAGCGTTCTAACCAACTGAACTACCAGGCCATAATAAATATGTGTGTAAACAAAAAAATATTTAGCATGACTAAACATTTTTTGAAATGGTGGGCGCAATAGGGATCGAACCTATGACCTCCTGCTTGTAAGGCAGATGCTCTCCCAGCTGAGCTATGCGCCCATTTCTGCTGACTCATTTAGTATACTAAATTTAATTATAATTGTCAATACAATTTAGAAAAAAATATAAATTTTTTTCTAAAGATTGCTACAATTCACACCTACTAGTATATAAGTCTATAAATATGTTAGTTTAGAGCTTACAAGTGGTTTGAAGAATGACAAGTTAGAAAGAGTTAATCAATTTGCTCGGAAGCTTTACTTCCGAGCAACTAACTTTCTTAATTTTGATTTAATATTTCTATAGCTTTTTGAATTTGATTATCGTCTTTTTCTTCTAATATTGGTTGATTTTTGGCTTCTTCTGATAATTTAACTTCTATATCTGGATATATTCCTATTTTATGAATTGCATTGTATTTTGGAGTAAAATATTCATTTGTTGTTATTTTTAATCCACTACCATCTGATAGCTGATGTAATTCTTGTATTATTCCTTTTCCATATGTTTTAGTTCCTACTAAAGTGGCCTTATTATTTTCACTTAAAGCTGCTGCTAATATTTCAGAAGCACTTGCTGAATATTCATTTGTAAGCACTACTATTGGCATATTTATAATAGGAGCTCTTTGTGCTTTAGTTATTTCTTCTTTTTCATTTTTATCTTTGGTTATTAATAAAGTTGCTTCTTTTTCAACAATCATATCTGCAATATCTAAGCTTTCATCTACTATTCCACCGCCATTATTTCTAATATCTATAATTAGTTTTTTTATTCCTTTATTTTCTAATTCTTTATATTTTCTTTCAAATTCTTCAGCACATCCACCTTCAAAGTCAGAAATTGCAATATACCCAATATCATTTGATAGTACTTTAGCTGTAATATGGCTAATTAATACTTTTTCTCTTTTTACATTAAATGTTTTTAATTCTCCATCTCTATATATTTCTAATTTTACCTCTGTGCCCTCTTCTCCTCTAATTTTATTAGAGGCTTCTTCTAATTGCGTTCCTGTATATTCTACATCATCTACCTTTGTTATTATATCTCCTGTTTGTAACCCAACTTTTTCTGCAGGTGAATTTTCTATTGGTTTTATTATTAAAATGGCATTTTTTTCAGTATCCATTGTCATGTATATTCCAATTCCAACATAATTGCCATTTGTTTCATCCATAATCTCTTTCATTTCTTTTTTTGTATAATATGTTGTATATGGGTCTCCTAATGCATCTACATACCCTTTAATTGCTCCTTCTATTAATTCTTCATCATTAATTTCTCCAATATACTTTTTTTCTAATTCACTTCTAAAGTTGGCTAAAGTATATTCTAGTCCTTCTAGTGAACCCGTATTAGCTTTTATTGTACTTAGATTGTTATTTTTGTCTAAGTACTGATAGGTAGCAAATGCTGTTACTAAAGATGTTATTATTATAACTATTAAAATAAGCATAATTAGCTTATAAATTCTTTGTCCATTGTTGTTTTCCATTTTATTAATTTCCTCTTTTCTTTTTTGTATATTATATATTATATTTTAGCAAAATATAAATATGTTTATTTATGGCTCTTTTACGTAGTTTAGTGGATTGATTGTACTGCCATTAATTCTAACTTCAAAATGCAAATGAGGTCCTGTTGAATTTCCTGTTGAGCCTGTTTGCATTATGGCATCCCCTTGTTTTACTTGTGCTCCAATTTGAGTTAATACTTTTTGTCCGTGTCCGTATAGTGTTGTAACTCCTTCTCCATGATATATTATTACACATTCTCCATAAGAGCCTAATTCCCCTGCATATGTAACAACACCATCTAAAGTTGCTACTACTGGTGCTCCAAATCCAACGTTTCCTATGTCTATCCCTTGGTGAAATCTTACAACTCCAGCAATAGGATGCTCTCTTGTTCCATAATAAGACGTTATTGCTGTTCCTTGCATTGCTACGGGCCAAATCATTATTCCGCCTGTGTTTTGTATGCTAAATTCCCCATTTACTATGCTTATTTCTCTAATCTTTGCTTCTATTTGCTCAGTTTCATTTTTGTATTTAGCAATTTTTTCATTTAATTGTTTTTCATTATCAGATAATTGTTTTACATATCCTTCTTGTAAAGTTTTAGTATTTTTACAAACTATTGTATTTTGCTCTGCTTTAACTTTTAAATTTTTGAATTCTTCCGATTCATTTTCTAATTTTTGTTTTGCTTGTATTATAGCATTTTTTTCTTCTAAAACTATATCTATTAATTTATTATCATATTCTGCAATTTCTACCATTTTATAATATATTGATAAAAATTCAGATAAGCTTTTTGCAGATAATAAAACATCTAAATAAGATATAGGTCCTGCTTCATATAGTGCGGCTAACCTTTCTCTTAATTGGTTGTCTTTTTTATTATAGTCTTCTATAACTACGTTTAGTTGTTCTGTAGTTTGTTTTATTGATTCTTCTAATTCATTTATCTTTTTTTCAAATTCTGCATTTTCGTTTTCATATTTTCTAATTTTATCATCTAATTCTTGTATTTTTACAAGAGTAGCAGACATTTCAGTTTGTACATATTCAAGTTCAACATTTGTTTTGTCTATTTTTTCTTCTATTTGATTTTTTTGGTTGGTTAGTTCTTCTATATTATTTGTTTCAATATTTATTTTGTCTGTATTAGTTTGACTATTTATATTATTTACATCATTTGCAAACGAAACTATTGATAAATTAAGTATAAACACCATAATAAGGAGAACACTTATAATTTTATTTTTTTTCATTTTTTAGCATTCTCCTTTCTTTTTAAATTTTACCAGTGTACATAATTTAATGGATTAACTTCACTTCCATAATATGGGCTTGTACGAACTTCAAAATGCAAGTGTGGTCCAGAACCAATTCCTGTATTTCCACTCTTTGCTATTTGTTGACCTCTTTTTACACTTTGTCCTTGTGATACCAATATACTACTTAAGTGTTGATAGAATGTATATAAGTTGTCAGCGTGTTTTACCATTACATAATATCCTCTAACACTAGAATAGCCTTTTGTCATAACATATCCATTGCCTGCAGAATATACTGGTGTTCCTATTGATACTCCTATATCTATTGCTCTGTGGTATGTACTTGCTCCTGGTACTGGTTGGTCTCTATAACCAAAATATGATGAAATATATGTACAATTAGAAGGTAATGGCCAACTTAAAACACCACTGAAATTACCTCCATATTTTCCATCTGAATCTTGAGCTGCTTTTGCAATTTCTTCTTCTATTCTTTCAACCTCTTTGTTATATTTGTCAATTTCTTCTTGTAATTTTTTTTGTTCTGCTGTTAGACTAGAAACTTTTGCTTCTTTATTAACTTTTGCAACTTTTATTTTGGTTTGTTTTTCTTTTAGTTCATTCTTTTGATTTGCTAATTCTGTTTTTTGATCTTCTAATTCTTTTTTAGCTTTTTCCACTTCTTCTTTTTGTTTTTCTACTATATCCATTTGTTCATTGTCAAATTCTGTTAATTGTTGAACTTTTGAACTCATAGAAATATAGTCCCAAATATTTTCAGAAGCTAGTAAAACGTCTAAAAAGGTTATTCTTCCTTCTTCATATATTGCTACTAATCTGTCTTCTAATAATTTCTTCTTTTTCTCAAATTCTTCTTGTAATTTTTCAATTTCTTCATTTTTCTTCTCTATATTTGACTCTGTATTAGAAATTTTTTTGTTTAATGCATCTATTTCAGCTTGATATTCATCAATAGTGTCTTCTAATTCAGCAATTTCATTAAGTATTGTATCTTTTTCAGCAGTAAGCTCTTTTTTGCTGTCTTTAGCCGCATTTAGTTTGTCTTTGGCTTCATTTAAATCTGATTGACTAACTGCGAAAACATTTAATGTTATAGTTTGTAGTAAAGCTAATATCAAGAAAACACATATAATTTTTCGTTTCATTTTTATTTCTCCTTATACTTCTAAATATTTTTTCATTGAAATTGCACTACCTAAAGCTCCAATTCCAAGTCCTAATACTAAGTATACTATTAATAAAGTTTTAAATAGTTCTTGGAAGGTTAATAATGGTATGTCTAATTTTATGTTTACTATGGCTTGTTCTATTTGCGCAATTATTATATTGTAGCATCCGCCTAATATTAATAATGAAAGCAAAACTGATATAAGTCCAATTATCATACCTTCTACCATAAATGGCCATCTAATAAAACCATTTGTTGCTCCTACATATTTCATAATAGATATTTCTTTTCTTCTAGCGTGTACTGTTAATTTTATAGTATTAGTTATAATAAATATTGAAATAAATATTAAAATAACCAAAATAACAGTTGTAACTAATTTTATTCCATTAGCTATTTTAATTAAAGCTTCTATAGTATCTGATCTTACCTCAATATTTGATACTATTTCAGAAGTTGCAATTATGTTTTGTACTTCTTCAGCTTTTGTTAAATCTGTTAATGTTACAACAAATGAAGCTTTAAAAGGATGATTTTCTCCATCATATGTAGATAACAAGAATTTTTTATCTTTAAACATTGTTTTCATTGATTCTAGTGCTTGCTCTTTTGTTTTTTCTGTAATAGTATTTACATACTCTATACTTCTAATTTTATTTCTTAATTCTGTTTTTTGTTCTTCTGTTGCTTCATCATAAATAAATACTTCCATTCCTTGTTGTTCTTCAATAGTTTGTGTAATATGATTTATATTTTGAACTGCTGCAAAGAAAATTCCAAATACAAACATTGTGGCACACATTATAATTAATGATGCTATTGTAGATTTTTTGTTTTTAAATACGTTTCTAAAACCTTCTCCTATTAAATAACCAAATATACTATATCTCACCGCTATATCCACTCCTTCTATCATCTCTTACAATATTGCCTTCCTCAATTTGTATAACTCTTTTTTTCATTCTATCTACAATATCTCTTGCGTGTGTTGCTACTACAACGGTTGTTCCTCTTCTATTAATGTCTTCTAATAACATCATAATATCCCAAGCTGTTTCAGGGTCTAAGTTACCTGTAGGCTCGTCCGCAATTAACATAGAAGGATTGTTTACTAGTGCTCTTGCTAATGCTACTCTTTGTTGTTCACCACCAGATAGTTCATTTGGATACATTTTAGCTTTATTTCCTAGTCCTACTAAAGATAATACCATAGGTACTTGTCTTCTTATATGTCTAGGCGTAGCTCTTACAATGTACATAGCATAAGCAACATTGTCATAAACAGTTCTGTCTGGTAATAGTCTAAAGTCTTGAAAAACCACTCCCATACTTCTTCTTAAAAATGGTATTCTTTTTGGTTTTAAAAAGGTAGTATCTTTTCCATTTATAATAATGTTTCCTTTTGTTGGTTCTTCTTCTTTTAATATTAGTTTTATTAAAGTAGATTTTCCTGAGCCAGAGCTTCCTACTAAAAAGGTAAAGTCACCTTTTTCTATTGTAAAATTAGCATTATGTACAGCCTCTGTTCCAGTGTTATAAGTCTTACTTACATTTCTAAATTCAATCATTTTATGGCTCCTTGTATTCAAATTTATTAGTCCATTTCTTATACTACTTAATCATACCAATAAATCACATTATTTGCAATAGTTTTTTTTGGAAAAAGCAGAATATTTTTGCCGTGTAAATTAACAAAGTAAATTCTATTTGAAATAAAACAAATAGAATTTAATTATATCTAATTTTTCCATAGAAAAGAACCCTCCTTATTAAACTTTTTTGTCTAATATTTTGGGTTCAGTATCTTCGATTTGCTAAATTAGCCTCTTTAAACCAATTTAGCATAACTTTCTATTGCATTTCTTCTTCTGGTCTATTGCCTACAGGACTCAGAGCTACTTTATGTAAAGTGTGAGGCGGAAAGAGACGTAGCTGCCGCTTGCCATAAGGCGCAGAAAAGTAGGACCTTGTAGCTGCGAATACGCGGCTGTAGGTGTAATTTCCTCCTCTACGCACACAAGGATAACCATTACTGCTATAATACGTGTAAGTGGAATATTCTGTTGTCCATTCATAAGTATTACTTGCCATATCGTATATATTACATACTTTATCTGTTGTTCCAGTTCTTTCCCCTGTGTTTGCTAAATTATCTGTATTTTTTGATTTTTGTTTTGAATATGCTGTATTGTTAGAGTATTTTTGTATAAATACTATTGCTGTATCCCAAGCATAACTATTTATTAAGTCACTTTCTACCCCAACTTCATTATTATTTATATCTTTATTTCCTGCATACATATTTCTTGCTACTTTTGCTGCATTTAGCTGTGTTATATAATTCCATAAAGTTCCTGGTGTATAATCCATACTGTCTTCACTATTTGCTGTTGATGGCTTTGATAATGGTTTGGCATTTGCATATTTTAAGTCATCTGTTGCTCCATCACTATTATACCCACTTCCATAGCTTGCTTCATATCTTGCTATGTAATATCCTCCTTTTGTTTTTACACTATTTACAAAGCTTGCTAAATCTTTTGCTGTTGCATTTTTTCCATCCAATCCATATGATGCAATTCCATCTCTTGGTGTACTATCCTCTTGAAAATAGTTCTCAATTGTTACTTTGTTTGTGTAATTTGTTGCATTTGCATCTGTATATGCTGCTTGCTTTAATGTTTCTTGTCCTGTTCCATTAAATGTTTTAGTAGTACTATCATAACTTCCTACATCAAAAGTATATCTTCCTAATGTTATTGTTGTTTTATTTGTTGTGTTCTCAACTGCATCATTTTTTATTTCTCCTACTGGTATCCATACAAATTGATTTCCTGCACTATCTTGAATTACTATTCCATCTTGTACTACTGGTGTATTTGTTGATACTCCACTTTCTTTATCATATGCATATACTACTGTACTGTCTTCTGCTGGTGTTACTATTTTAAACCCCTTTGGTACTGTTATTTTATTTACGTATTTATCATATACTATTTCATTTTTGGTTGCTGCTTTTTTCGTTAAACTTTCTATTGTTGGTCCATTTACTATTGAATTTAGTTGTGACCCTAAATCTTCTATTGCTGATATGTCGTTTTGTGCACCTTCTTTTGTTTTTTGGTCTGCTATTTTTGCTCTTTCTATTAATCCATTTTCTCCAAATAGGGCTGTTATGGTTATTCCTGCTAAAATTAGTAGCACCACTATGGTCACAACGAGCGCTATTAGGGTTATACCCTTACTTTCCCTTATTTCTAGAGTTTGAGATTTGAGTCTTTCTTTATTTTTTAGATTGTGGCTATCTCTTTTTTTCTCTCTTAGAGCCACAAGGGTTTTAAGATTTTTCATCTTTTTAAATTCCTCCTTTGTATTTTCTTAAACTTATATTACTATACCTAAACTAAGAAGTAAATACATTTTTATATTTTGTAATATAATTGTAATATTTGGTATATTTTTAAGGCATAAGAGCAATGTTCTCCCCATATTAAAAAGCACTAATCTTAGTATTAGTAATATAATACTTTTTTAGAGCGTGGTTTCGTGGGGACCGACAAGGTAGAAACCGCTGAAGAATTCACAAAAAATTTACAATTTTATTCTTTTACTTTTTCAATTATAGAATTATAATCTAATTTAAAATATTTTAATAATTTTTCTGCTTTTCCAGATCTTCCAAATTGATCTTGCATTCCCATTCTTGTTACTTTGCAAGGATATTCTTCAGATAGTACTTCGCAAATGCTAGAACCTAGCCCTCCAATTATGCTGTGGTCTTCAATAGTAATTAATTTTTTTGTTTCTTTAGCACATTTTATAATCATATTTCTATCAATAGGTTTAATTGTATGTACATCTATTACACGTATGTTTATATTTTCTTTTTCTAACTCTTCTTTTGCTTTTATTGCTTCTGAAACCATAACACCTGTTGCAAAAATAGTAGCATCTTTTCCTTCTCCTATTTGCTTCATTTTTCCTATTTCAAATTCTTCATTTTCTTCGTATATAACTGGAGTAGAAACTCTAGCAAGCCTTAAATATACAGGCCCTTTAATATTAGCAATTTCTTTTACTGCCCATTTTGTTTGTGTATCATCTGAAGGGCATAAGACGGTCATATTAGGTATAGTTCTCATTAAGCTCAAATCTTCTAGCATTTGGTGTGTTGCTCCATCTTCTCCTACAGTAATTCCACTATGAGTAGCGCAAATTTTAACATTAAGGTTAGGATATGCTATTCCATTTCTTATTTGGTCATAAGCTCTTCCTGCCGCAAACATTGCAAAAGTGCTTGTAAAAGGAATTTTTCCACAAGTAGCTAATCCTGATGCTATTCCCATCATATTTTGTTCTGCTATTCCTACATTTATAAATCTTTCTGGAAACTCTTTTTCAAAAAGACTGGTTTTAGTTGCTCCTGCTAAATCTGCAGTTAAAACAACAACATTTTCATTTTTTTTGCCTAGTTCTACTAAGGCTTTTCCAAAACTTTCACGTGTTGCAATTTTTTTATCTAAATTCATAATATTTTTCCTTTCACTTATTTAAATTTATCCAATAATGTGTTGAAGTTTAAGTTCATTAATAGCCTGTTCATACTCTTCTTCATTTGGCGCTTTTCCGTGCCATTCTGCTTTTTCTTCCATAAAAGAAACCCCTTTACCTTTTATGGTATGTGCTATTATAACACTTGGTACACCTTTTTTATGTTTTGCAGCATTAAATGCATTTATTAATTCTTGTATGTTGTGTCCATCTACTTCAATAACATTAAATCCAAATGCCTCAAATTTTTCTCTTATTTCTGTTAGTCCTGCTACATCTTCTATGCTTCCATCTATTTGTAAGTGATTGTAATCAACTATAGCACATAAATTATCTAGCTTATTTTTGCTTGCAGACATTGCAGCTTCCCACACTTGTCCTTCTTGTATTTCTCCATCTCCTAATAAGCAATATACTCTATATCCATCGTGATTAAGTTTAGATGAAATAGCCATTCCCACAGCTGCTGATAATCCTTGTCCTAAGGATCCTGTTGTCATATCTACTCCTGGCACCTTTTTCATATCTGGATGTCCTTGTAAGTTACTTTCTATTTTTCTAAAACTTTTTAAAAGTTCTTTATTAAAATATCCTTTTCTTGCAAGTGTTGCATATAACGCTGGCGAGCAATGTCCCTTTGATAGTACAAATCTGTCTCTTCCATTTGCATTTGGATTTTTAGGGTCTATATTCATTTGATTAAAATATAGAACAGATAAAATATCTGCACAAGAAAGTGAGCCTCCTGGATGTCCAGAGTTTGCATTATATACTTGTTCTATTATGCCTATTCTAATATCATTTGCAATATTGGCTAATGCTTCAACTTTAGTAATTTTCATTATATTTTCTCCCTTCAAAATTATAATTTTCATTACTTCTTTATTATATATTTAAAAACTATTTTCTTCAATATAATAGATAAAAAAATGTCATTTTTTCAATGACATTTTTACTCTTATTTTGTTCCAAAAATTCTGTCTCCAGCGTCTCCTAATCCTGGAACTATATATTTATTTTCATTTAAATGATCATCTATATGTGCACAATAAATTTGTACATCAGGATGTTCTTTTTGTACTCTTTTAATTCCTTCTGGGGCAGCAATTACGCACAAGAATTTCATTTTAGTAACCCCCTTGCTTTTTAACAGTTCTATAGCATCTACTGCAGAACCTCCTGTTGCAAGCATTGGGTCTAATATAATTACTTCTTTATTTTCTATTCCTTTTGGAACTTTAAAGTAGTAGTTTACTGGTTCAAAAGTTTCTTCATTTCTGTACATTCCAATATGACCAATTTTTGCATTTGGTATTACTCTTGTAATTCCTTCTAGCATCCCCATTCCTGCTCTTAATATTGGAACAAAGGCATATTTATCTTCATTTAATTTTTGAGTTTTTAAGCTTGTTATAGGTGTTTCTATTTCTACTTCTTCTAGCTCAGCTTCTGACATAGCTTCATAGCATAAAAACATTGCTATTTCACTTACTAATTCTCTAAATTCTTTTGTTCCTGTTTTTTTATCTCTTAAAATTGCTAATTTATGTTCTATTAAAGGGTGGTTTAATTCTATTACTTCCATTTTTTATTCCTTTCCTTTTTAAACTTTTATTTTTTTCTTTTCTTTTTTACTTGTAATTTTTTTTGCTTTTTCTTCTTCATTTTTATTTTTAGGAATACAAAGATTTAACAATATGCCAATTACAGCTGCTAAACTCATTCCTGAAATAGTTACTGATAAGTCTCCACTAATTATAGATATTGCTGCTCCACCTAGTCCTAGAACTAGCATTGTAGATGCAACAACTACATTTTTTGGTTCTTCAAAGTCTATTTGATTTTTAATAAGTACCTTTAATCCATTTACTGCAATAAATCCATATAATAGCAAAGAGACTCCTCCTAATACTGGCTGTGGAATACTAGAAACTATTGCTGTAAATTTTCCTAAAAATCCTAATCCTATTGCAATAACTGCTGCTAGCCCAATTACCCAAACCGAAGCTACTTTTGTCATACCTACTACTGATGTGTTTTCTCCATAAGTTGTATTAGCAGGTCCTCCTAATAGTCCTGCAACAAATGTGGCAATACCATCTCCTAATAATGTTTTATCTAATCCCGGGTCTTTTAATAAATCTTTATTTATTATAGCACTTAAAGCAGTGTGGTCTCCTATATGTTCTGCCATAGTTACTAATGCTATAGGTGCTATTGTTAGTATAGCGCCAAAATTCAAAGCATAGTCTTTAAATGGTAATATAAATTTTGGCATACTAAAGAATCCTGCTTCTGCTATAGGTGTAAAGTCTACTAATCCTAAGCAAATTGATAATATATATCCCGATACAATTCCTACTAAAAATGGAACTATTTTTAAAAATCCTTTAGCTTTTGTCATAATAATTGCTGTTACTAAAAATGAAACTGTTGCAACTAGTACACCTTTCCATTCAATAGGTGTTCCTGTTGATAAGCCTATTTGAGATATAGCACTTGGTGCTAACCCTAAGCCAATAATCATAATCATTGGTCCAATAACAAGTGGTGGTAATATTTTATGAAGCCATTCTTTTCCTGTAAATTTAATAATTATAGCTACTACTACATAAATTAAACCTACTACCATAATTCCTGTCATTGCTCCAGAAATTCCACCTTTTACAAATGCTGCTACAAGTGGTGCAATAAATGCAAAAGAGCTTCCTAAATATACTGGTGATTTTCCTTTTGTACATAGTATGTAAATTAAAGTTCCTATTCCTGATGTTACTAGTGCTACAGGTATTGTAAGTACTGTTTCTCCTGCTGCCGAGTTTACTAATATTGGTACTAAAATAGTTGCACCAAACATAGCAAATACGTGTTGAATTGCAAGAATAATCCATTTTGTAATTGTTGGTTTTTCGTTTACATCTAAAACCATTTTGCTTTCGTTCATAAACAAATCCTCCCTTTATTTTATTAATATTTTGTACTTATGACAAATTTGTATAGTTTTTTAAGCAATAAAAAACACTAATAGAAAATATTAGTGTTTTAAAATTTTTAAATTATATACAATAGGAAAAAGTAAAATAAAAATAGTAAAGATAGCAATTTTATTAATTGCTGATTTTATATTTTTTAATTTATTTCCTAAAAAATTTGTCATTTTTTGTACCTCTTGAAGAATATGTTACTATAAGTTTTTAAAAAATGCAATAGCATTTTTTAAAAACTTTATTGTTACTTTTAAAATTTATGTTACTACTTACATATAAGACTATAAATATGTTAGTTTAGAGCATACAAGTGGTTCGAAGAATGACAAGTTAGAAAGAGTTAGCCAATTTTACACTGTAATAGAACTGCGTAAAATTGGCTTACTATTTCTTACGTAGGAATGTTATGCGAATAAACTAACATATTTATAGTCTTATATACTAGTAGGCTGTTAATTATAACAAATTTTTATGTTTTGAATTTAAAATATAATTAGTATTAATAAATACATTATCAATTTAAAAATACATTTAGCAATTAATATATAATTTGTTAGCTTTATTCCTATGTCATTTATTATTTCATAATTTTCTAATATTTCTTTTTGTTCTTCTTTGTTTAAACTTCCTTCTTCTTCCATATATTCTTTTGCTAAAGGCTTAGCTTTTGTCATAGCATCCATTTCTAAATAACTACGTATTGTATAATGTACAAAACTAGCCATTATTAATATAAACAAACTTAATATTTCAAAATTTTTGCTTATTTTTAATATGCCTAAAATACATACAACTATAAAATAAATAAAATATATATTTGAAAATACAAAATTAAAAATTAGTATTTTTCTGTTTTGAATAGAGTGTAAACATTCATGTGCTATAGTTTGTACTCGTGTGAAGGTGTCTTTTATATTTGCTATTAAAATAGAATCTGACAGCACTAAATATAAACTTGTTTTATTATTATTGTCTTTTTCTATTTTTACTTTTTCGTTATTTAATTTTTTTAATATGTTTTTGCATATTTCTTTATTTTCTGGTAATTTATTTGTTATTTGATTTAAATCTTTGTTATAACCTAATTCTTTTATTTTTTTTATATCTTTTATTTTTATATTCCAAGCAAATTTTAGAATTATTAATGTTATAATGCTAATTATAATAATAGCTACATATTGCATAATTTGTTCTCCTTTGCATACCTAAGAATAAAGTCGTTAAAAAAGCTTTATTATTATAAAACTTTCTTAACGACAAAATTTTTAAAATTCTTAAATTATAAAACATCTTTAATTGCTTCTGCAATTATTTTGTTTACATCTGCTATCATAATATTAAACTTAACTTCTAAATCAAAGTATTCTTTAATATCTTTGTTTTCAACTAAAGTAGCATACATTTCTTCTAATTTTTTGTTTTTTTCTTCGTTTTTTTCTTCTCCAGTATATGCCATTAATTGTACTTCGTATCTTAGTTTTTCAAATTCTTCCACCTTTTGTTTTTTAGCAGGGTCATTATGTATTTCATCTTTTCTTTTTTTATATTGTTTATATTCTTCTGACTCTCTTATCTCTTGTGCTAAACGGTTTGCAGTGTCATAAACTTGCATAATAATATTTCCTCCTTATTTTTATGCATAAGCATGTTTCTTTTGAAAACTAAGTAAATTTGTAATTTCTGTTTCTGTATTATTTGCCTTTTTAGCTTTTTTAGCATTTTCTTGTGCAATTTCTTGTTTTTGTTTTTCAGCAACTGTTTTGCAAATTGCTTTTTCATATATATAATGTGTATCTTGGGCAATTTTATTCCAATTAAACTCTTCTTTTACTTTTTGCTTTGCTTTTTTAGATATATTGGTAGCTAATTGTTTATCATATAGTACACTTAGTACAGAATCTGCTATAGAGTTTGGATTTCCTGCATAACTTTTCATTCCATTTATTCTATGATCTACTATTTCATTTAATCCGCCAACATCTGATACAACAGTTGGAACTCCTGCAAGCATTCCCTCTAATGCAACAATTCCAAATGGTTCGTATGTGCTTGGGAACACTGCTACATCAGCACATTTATACATTTTTTGTACTTGTTTAGAATTTAAATAACCTGTAAAATATACTTTGTTTGCAATTCCCATTGCTGCTGCTTGAGCTTTTAATTCATTTAGCATTCCGCCTTTTCCTGCAATTACTAGTTTTGCATCATTATATCCATGTAATATTTTTGGCATTGCAGAAATCAAATGTTGTATTCCTTTTTCATAAACTAGTCTTCCAACATATAAAATAATTTTTTCATTGTCCATTGCATATTGTCTTCTAAATTCGTAATCTCTTTCTACTCCGTTAAAATTATTTAAATTTATTCCATTTGGTACCACATTAATTTTATCAAAAGGAAGTCCAAATAGTGATTGTATATGTCCTTTCATAAAATTGCTATTAACTATAACTTCTGTAGATTCATATGTTAAAAGCCATTCTGTATCATTTATATATCTTTGAGTTTCATCGTGAATTCCTGAATTTCTTCCTGCTTCTGTAGCGTGTATTGTTGACACCAATGGTATTTGAAAAGATTGTTTTAATGTTTTTGCACTTGAAGCTACTAGCCAATCGTGTGCGTGTATTACATCAAATTTTCCATTTTTGTTCATTATTTCTGTAGCTTTTGCTACTAAGTTAAAGTTTAATTGTAAAATCCAGTCTATAAAATTGTTTGGATGTATTATATAATTTTCTACGCGATATACTTCTACACCTTTATCATTTTCATATTCTGGTAAATCACCTTCTTTATAGGTAATTACAGTTACTTCGTGTCCATCTTTAATAAGTCTTTTAGATAAGTCGTGTACTACTCTTGCTATTCCTCCAACTATTCTTGGTGGATATTCCCATGTTAACATTAATATTTTCATTGGAAAATTTGCCCCTTCCTTTTTTTCTTCTTTTGATTTTTTTCTTGTGTTTATTGTATATAATTTTGTGACAAAAGTAAACATATTTTTACAAAATTTTATAAATATTTTTTATTTTTAAATTTTCTATTGAATTTATTTTTATTTTGGTATAGTATAATATAGATATATAAATGTTTTAAAAAAACGGAGGAAAAAATGCCAAAAAAAGCAAAAGAGGAATTAATAAAAAAAGAAAATTTAAATGTTAAAGTTACTAAAAAAAGAAGTTCTACTTCTGAAGCTTCTAAAAAATCTAAGGAGAAAACGGAAAAGGCATCCAAAACTGTAACAAAAAAGAATACTAAAACTACTAAATTAGATGAAATTAAAAAAGCTACTAAGTCAGAGCCAAATAAAGCTAAGAAACCTTCTACTACATCTAAAACTTCAAAGAAAAGCGCATCAACTAAAGTTGAGAAAAAATCTAGTACAGTTAAAAAGTCTACCACTAGTAATACTGCAAAGAAGACTACTAAAACTAGCAAAAAAGCGTCTTTCCCTGTAGAATATTACGATTTGCCTAATAGTTATAATCAAACTATTGTAAAGATATTAGCTCAAACTCCTACTATTTTATTTGCATATTGGGATGTTTCTGTAGAAGATACTCAAAACTTTATTAATAGTTATGGAGAAGATTTTTTTAATAATACTAGTCCTTTTTTAGTTGTTACTAATAAATCTAAGAATTACAGTTTTGAAGTAGAAATAAACGATTATGCTAATAGTTGGTATATTCGCATTCCAGACAGTGATTGCAAATATGATGTAGCTTTAATTAGAAAGCCTAAAAACAACAATATTAATATTGAACATAATTATGTTTTTATTGCTTCATCTAATAATTTACAAACACCTAATGACCATATTTTATTTGAAAACTTTAGCAAAAATGTATTTCTAAAAAATGTAAAAAGTGGCTTAATTGAAGAAAAAAGTATTGCTTCTTTATCTTTTATGCAAAACATTGGTAGAATATATAATATTTATGACTTGTATAAAGAAATATACAAAAATGAGTTAAAAGACAATAAATTAGATGAAAATTTAACTTCTTCTAAGATGTCATCTTAATTGATTGGAGAGAAAAAATTATGTCTAAAGAAAAAGGATATGTTAGTTTTATATTACACGCTCACTTGCCTTTTATTCATCATCCCGAAAGTGAAGATTATTTGGAAGAGCAATGGCTTTATGAAGCAATTTCAGAAACATATTTGCCATTGCTAACCAATTTTAAAAAGTTAGAGAAGGAAAGAGTTGACTTTCGTATAACAATGTCAATAACTCCTCCTCTTTTAAATATGTTGGATAATAAGCTTTTGCAAAAGCGTTATATAAAATATTTAAAAAAGCACATAGAACTTGCAGAAAAAGAAATAGTTAGAACTAAAGATAATTATAAAGAAAATGAACTTGCTAAATATTATTTTAATCGCTATTCTAATGATTTGTATTTGTTTAAAGAAGTATATAATTGTAATTTAATTGAAGGTTTTAAACATTTTCAAGATATTGGTGTTTTAGAAATTATTACTTGTGGAGCTACTCACGGATATTTTCCTATTTTATATGTAAATGAAAAGACTGTAAGAGCTCAAATTGCTGTTGGTGTTCAAACTTATGAAAAATATTTTGGAAAAAAGCCTAATGGTATTTGGCTTCCTGAATGTGGTTATATTCCAGAAGCAGATAAATATTTAAAAGAATTTGGTATTAAGTATATTATTACAGAATCACACGGAATTTTATATGCAAACCCTACCCCTATTTATGGTACTTTTGCTCCTATTGTTTCCCCAAATGATATTATTGCTTTTGGGCGTGATATTGAGTCTTCAAGACAAGTTTGGAGTTCTATTAATGGCTATCCTGGAGATTTTAATTACAGAGAATTTTATAGAGATATTGGTTATGATGCTCCATACGATTATATTAAACCATATATTGCTTCAAATGGTGCTAGAGTTCATACTGGTTTAAAGTATTACCGTATTACTGGAAAGAACTGTGAAAAAGACTACTATAATTTGCAATGGGCTAAGGATTCTGTTGAAAAGCAAGCTGGTCATTTTTTTGACAGTAGAGTAAACCAAATTAATAATCTTGCTTCACTTACTACTAATCCTCCTATTATAGTTTGCCCATATGATGCAGAACTTTATGGTCATTGGTGGTATGAAGGTCCAGATTGGTTATACACTTTATTTAAAAAAGTTTATTATGATGATTGTAATTTTAAGTTAATTACTCCTAGTGAATATATAGATAAATATCCATTAATGCAAATTAGTACTCCTTGTCGTTCTAGTTGGGGTGCTAATGGTTATAGTGAAGTATGGTTAAACCATAGTAATGATTATGCACATAGGCATTTGCATAAAATTGGGGATCAAATGGTAGAATTAGCTAATACATTTCCAAATGAGCAAAATGAAATTAGGAAAAGAGCTTTAAACCAGTGTGCTAGAGAGGTGCTACTTGCTCAAAGTAGTGATTGGTTATTTATTATTACTAATGGAACAATGGTAGATTATGCCAAAAAACGTATTAAAGACCATGTTGGCAGATTTACTAAATTGTATAATGGGCTTATGCAAAATAAAATTGATGATGAGTATATTGAATTTTTAGAAGATATTGAAGAAAAGGATTGCATTTTTCCTGAAATTGATTATATGATTTATAACTAAAAAAGTACTGTTCTAAATCTCAAGAAAAGCTTGAAATTTAGAACAGTTTTTTTCTTTCTTACTTGTTCAAATTCTCGTTTGTTTCTTTTGTTTCATTGTATCTTTCAACAAAGTATAATGGTCTATGTTTACTTTCGTTAAAAGCACGTCCAAGATATTCTCCTATTATTCCTAAGAATATTAATTGTATTCCCCCCAAGAATAATATAACCACCATCATTGATGCATACCCTGGTACGTCTATTCCTGTTACTAGTGTTTTAATTATAATATATAACATATAAATAAATCCTATTATAGATATTAATACGCCAATAATTGCAGCCCATCTTAAAGGTGATGTTGTAAATGATGTAATTCCATCTATAGATAAATTTATTAATTTACCATAATTCCATTTAGTTTGACCTGCTGCTCTAGGATCTCTATCATATAAAATTTCTTTTTTGTTATATCCAATTAAACTAAATAGTCCTTTGGTGTATCTTTGGTTTTCTCTCATAGATTTTAAAGCTTCTACACATCTTCTGTCTAATAGTCTAAAATCTCCTGTATCTTTTTGAATTTCAATTCTAGTAAATGCTTGCAATACTTTGTAATACATTTTAGAGGTAAATTTTTTAAGCCATGTTTCTCCTTCTCTTGTTTTTCTTTTGGCATAAACGTCATCATAGCCTTCTTCCCAATATTTTATCATTTCAGGTATTAGCTCTGGTGGGTCTTGTAAATCTGCATCAATAATAACAACTGCATCTCCTTTGCAATAATCTAAACCTGCTATCATTGCTGTTTCTTTACCAAAATTTCTAGATAAATTTAAATAACATATTCTTTTATCTTTTTGCCTTAATTCTTGCATAATTTGTAATGTTTTATCTTTGCTACCATCGTTTACAAGTAAAACTTCAAAATTATAGTTAGGGTTTTCGTCCATTATTTTTTTTAATCTTTCATATAGTAGTTCTAAAACTTCTTCTTCGTTATATGCTGGCACTAATATAGTAATTAATTTTTTGTTATCTTGTTCCATACTAACCTCCATACCTTTATACCATAGTTATACCACATTTTTTTTATTTAGTAAATAGTTAATGTATGCTTTTTGCACTATTTAGAAGTTTATAAGTTCTGCATATATTGCAATCTTTGCAAAGTGAAACTCTACCTTCAAATATTAGTTTTATAGTATTTATAAATTCGTCTTCTTCATCAATTAAGTGTATTTCTATTTTTTTAGGTAGTAATGTTAATAAAGTGTTTAAAGCTAAGTCATTAGAAGAAAAAGATATATCTGACAAGTATTTTGCATTATATATATTTTCTGAAACTGAAACTATATTTTTGTTTTTGTCTATTAAAATAGATTCTCCATTTATATATATTAAATGTAATAAATCATATTCTGTACTCCTAGTTTCTACATATATGCGTAATAAACTGATAAATTCGGAATATTCCTTTTCTATAACAAATTGGCTTACTGCCCTGTCTACGTTATTATCTAAATAATTAAAATATTCTTTTATTCTAAAATATATAAATCCGTTCAAATTCATTGTTTTGTTTTCCATTATATATTTTATTATTTCTTTTGATATTAAAATATTTATTTTCTCTCTTTCTTTATTCTCATCTAATTTTATAATTTTTAGGCAGTTCTGCAATATAATTCTTTTTTCATGGTCTTCAAAATAAAAGTAATTATAATTAATAAGTTGTTTTATTATTTTTTCTTCATAAAACTCAGTTATAATTTTTTTTATTAAATCACATAAAAAATAATAAAAATTTTTATTGTCTTCTCCTTTATAATGAATAATAATATTATTATATATTTTAAATTTATTTTTTGTATATATAAGATCTTTAAAATCAATTTTTTCTATTTGGTTTAGCAGATAATTTAGTATTTTAGTGTTATTTGTTTTTATACAAAATGATTTCATTTTTATTTAGTTTCTCCTTCCATAATAAATATTATCTGCCAAAATGTTTTAGATATACATATTTTATTCTAAATACCTTTAATTGGTAGCATGTTCCAAATAAATAACAATATAAAATTTTATATTGCGTTAATTCCATTTTTTAAATTATATACATTTTGATAATTCATTTGTTCTAATATGTTTTGTGCTTGTTTACTACGACTTCCTGATGCACAATATACTACAATAATTTTATTTTTGTCTGGTAATTTTTTTATTGCTTCTCCTTTTAAATTATATAGTGAAATGTTAATAGCTCCGGGTAAGTGTATTTCTTCATATTCTTGTTTACTTCTAACATCTAGCAAAACTCCATCATTTTCTTTTAAAAGTTTAGTTGCTGTTTTATAGTTAATGTCCTTATTGATACTTCGACTTAAAAATTTTTTTATGGTTTTTAACATTTTGTTTCACTCTCTTTCTTTTATATATTTTTTCTTATACACAAAAAAAATATTCATACTATATAGTATGAATACTGTCGTTTTTTGGTTTATGTTATTTTTTTTCCTGTTTAAGTTTTAATTCTGATAATTCTTTTTCTTTTAATACTGTTGTAATTGTAACCGTAAATACATAAATTAATAATGCTATAGGAATTACAATTTTGTTTATTGGTACTCTAGTAATTGCAATAATTCCTACATATGCCCCTTCAGTTAGTGCTATGTTAAGTATATACTCCAAAGCTACTTTTGTAAAGTTTAATTTTCTGTAACGTATCAATGCATATATTAATATTATAATTGCACTAATAGCTATAGGCCATATATATGGATTTAATATACTTGAAAGTTTAGCATTAGGATAATGTGTTACTTTTATGTCTTCTACTTTGCCTTCTAATCCATATTTTTCATTAATTTTAGCATTTATAGTTTCTAGTTTTTCATTTATGGTTTCTTCATCTTGTTCTTTAATTGTAATTGCAGCAATGTTACCATAGTATTCTATTTTTTGTACTAATACATCATTAGTTTCAAATACCTCTTGTGCTATTTGTTTTATGTCTTCATTATTAAATTCTTTGCCCAAGAAGATATCTATTCTCGCATTTTTTCCATATGTTATATCTACATTAAATCCATTAATTCCTATAATAATTGCTCCTATTATAGTAATTATTATTAATATTACATACATACATTTTTTCATTGTTTCTACCTCTTTTTAGTTATTTTTGTTACTTAATTCAATTAAATTTTTTGTAATAATAAAATTATATATTATTGCTATTAATATTCCCCAGAATGTTACCATTCCAAAACTATATATATTTAGCCATTTAGCAAAGCTTAATATAACAGATATAATTGTTGCTGGAATTAATACAAATAATGCTTGTACTAATATTTTACTTTCTTCTTTTTTATATGAGTTTAACAAATAAACTGTAAAAACATAATTTAATAATATAGATACTATTATTCCTGCAATTCCAGTTAAATTTATAACAACATTTGTATAACGAAGTATTAATAATAACGCAGCAATATATCCTATAAAACAAACGGATGCTAAAAGTCCATTCTTCTTATATTTTACAATTAAGAAAATAATGCCAATTATTATTAGCGCTCCTACTATTATTGTTGGAATTAAAAACATCTCTTCAGTAATGTCTGACATCATATAATACATATCTTCGATAGTGTATGATATAGGTAAATTTCCTGTATTTAATAGCATGGCTAAGTTTGAAGTTTCTCTAATATATTCATTTAGTTCTTTATTTGAAGTAGTTGCTCCCATTGAAAATTGAACAGTTCCATTTGCAATTTCTTCTTCAAAATACGTTGTTAAAATAGTGGTATCATCCATTTTAAATGTAACTTTTTTGGTTTGTTCATTTCCTTCTTCATCTGTAGTTTTTATATAAGTATTAGTAATATCTTTTAGTATTTGTGTACCTTCTTTGTTAAATTGAATATTTAAGTATATTACTGTTCCTGATTCAGTATTTGTATATCCTACTTGTGCTTTTTTTAAATGACTGTTATTTAGTAATATTTCATTATCTTCATTTACAACCGTAAATTCTCCCTTTATTGCAGTATATTGAGCTATTAAGCTTGTATCTGAATTTGCTGGTAATTGTAATACTGCTTTTCCACTTTTTTCATCAAATCTAAGAGTATAATCTGTAACACTCATAGATTTTAGTCTTTTTTCAAATATTTGCTTTGTTAATAAATAATTTTCTTCTGTTAGTATTTCTTCAGGGTTAATTGGTTCTTCTTTTTCTACAGTTTCTTCCCCTTCTTCATCTACAACATTTCCTTCTTTGTCATAAATAACAGTATTTGTAGCATCATTAACTTTAAATTCCACTATTGTACTTCCTGTTAAGTCTGTTCCTAGTTGATACTCTGGTATTATATTTTTTACAAATTTTGTATCTTGTACAAAGATTCCCCCAAACGAAATTAGTGAAATTAAAATAATAAATAAAATTATTAATACTTTTTTTAGTGTTTTTTCTGTTTTCATATTTTTCTCCTTTTATAATAATCTAGTATCATTAATAATTAACTCAAACCAAATTTCTAAATATTTTGCTGCATATTTGCTCATCATAGTTCTATCCATAAATATTTCAAAATAATCTAATACAGGTGATATTGATGTGTCTATTGTTAAGTCCAGTGTTACTTTTCTATTTTCTTTATCAATTAAAAATTTTGAATCGGTAACTGCATAATTTACTTTATCGTGTTTGTCAAAGGTTGATATGTTGTGGTTTACAACTCTATCTCTATGAGCATCTGACTTGTCCGCTAAAATAAGTGCTGCAGAAATATCACTTACCGCCGTTCCTGTTTGCTCGTCGTGATTTCCTATTGCCATCATTATTTCAGTTCTTTTTTCTACGTCCATTCCCATATCTTTTAAAATTTCATAAGCAAGTAGTGCTCCTGTATGAGCGTGATCTGTTCTATTAACACAGTTTCCTATGTCGTGCATATATCCTGCTATTCTAGCCAGTTCTATTCTTTCTTGTGGATAGTCTAAAATTTCTAAAAGGTCCCCTGCACGTTTAGCTACTATGTTAATATGTCTTGTTGAATGTTCTGTATAGCCTAAAGCGTTTAACTGTTTTTGCGAACTTAATATTAATTGCTTTAGCTCTTCGTTTTGTTTAACATCTTCTAAAGTAATCAACTTTTTTCCTCCTATATTATAAATAGTTTGTATCGTTTCATATTTTATATTAAAATTAAAAAAATAGCAACTATTTTACAGAATTTGTTCTGAAAATTCATTGCTATTTTCCGACTTTTTATGCCTTTTTTATTTTCTATTTATATTAACTCCTATAATTCCACCTATAATTCCTGTTATTATTCCAACAATTAACATTACAAAGGAGTTTAAAGTAAGCGAAAAACCTACTAAGCACATACTTGATGATAAATATAAAATAATAATATATATTAATCCTACTATTGCTCCATTTAACATACCATTTTTTCTAATTTTTCTTACACTTATCATACTTCCTGTTAAAATACTTATTCCTACAACAGTTAAAATCACTGGTAGTATTGTTGTTTCTTGAATATCGGTATATGTTAAAATAGTGGCATATATAAATAGTAAAATTACAGAAATTAAAATTGCTAATATACTTCCTTTTATTATTCTAATTGTATTTTGTTTAAATTCACTTTGCTCTATAGTTACTTTTGGTTTTAAATCCTTTTCCATACTAAATTTCATTCCTTTCTTGTTATTTTTATTGTATGTACTTACTAATTATTTAAGAACCAAAATTTTGCTTTTATTTGTTTTTAAAATTTAGACAGTTAGTCTATTAGTTTAAGAGCATACAAGTGGTTCGAAGAATGACGAGTTAGAAAGAGTTAGCCAATTTTACACTGTAATAGAACTGCGTAAAATTGGCTTACTATTTCTTACGTAGGAATGTTATGCGAATAAACTAATAGACTAACTGTCTATGAATATGAACAGAAAATAAAAGTATAAGACAGAACTTAAAGAAGCTCTGTCTTATTATTTAATGTTATACTGCATTGTTTTGACTTTCTGTATTTTGTGTTGTTGTTTGGTTATTTTGATTTGTTTCTTGACTATTTTGCTCTTGGCTGTTAGTTTGAGTTTGTGTATTTTGAGAATTTTCTACTACATTACTACTTGTTTCTACACTATTATTAGTTTGATTATCTGTTGTTGTATTAGTTGTGCTATTTGTTTGTGTATTTGTAGTTGTATTGTTTGTTGTGCCTTCTT
Organism: Clostridia bacterium; assembly: GCA_051891195.1. Lineage (GTDB taxonomy): Bacteria > Bacillota > Clostridia > TANB77 > CAG-508 > CAG-273. Next base: position 14,594 of record JBJFEZ010000020.1, on the reverse strand, counting down.
GATTGTTTGTAGCATTATTATCATTTTTTATTACATATTTTTCAAGATATTCTATTATATTATTTGTTTGTCCCATATAAATATAATTATATGTTGTTACCCCCTCAGTTGTTGTAGAGTATACTGCTGTTAAAACTGATGGTAAGTACACTACTCCTTCGCTGTTAACTAAACCATAGCTTTCTCCTTCTTTAACAACAATACCTTCATATTTTGGTATTAATAAAACACTATTGGCATTGTTTTCACTTACTGTTCCCGCATTTATTGTACAGCCTAAGTCATCATACTTTACTTCTAAAATTTTCTTTCCTGTTTTATCAATTAATCCCCATTTATTGTTAAGTTTTACTGGTATACATTTGTCATATAGTAAATATGTGTTTTTAATATCATTATATTTTGATTTATCTATTCCTATTTGGTCATATTCTAAATAAACTATAACACTTCCATTTTGATTAATAACACCTTGTTTTTTATTGTTTGTTACTAAATATAGTCCACTATTTTTATCTATTTGTTTAATGTTGTCATATTCTGGAATAATTTTAGTAATTGCTTGATATGTATTGGGGTCATAAGACATTATTCCCATTTTATTTTCTACTGTTGTTACAATAAATTCTCTAGTACTTTCAATAAATTTAATACTTTTATATTTTGTTCCTAATATTTCTTGACCACTTAGCGAAGATACTCCATAATAGTTGCTTGTATTTTTTACTATAATCATATTGTGTAGTACTGCTTTTTGATTACTAAAGCTTGTATCTTTGTCTGATATTGCAGCATTTTTATTTTTTGCTGCATAGTAATTAACTAAATATGGTAATGTATATATAGTAATATTATTTTTTTTATGTGACATTGATATATTAAAAGCTATTTGTGCACCTTCTATTGTTGTACATAATTGATTGTCAATCATTTTAACAGGTTCATCTATTTCATAGTATTCATAATCATTGTCACCATTAAGTAGTTTTTTGTATATTGTGTTAGAATTCAAGTTGAAGTATGCTTCTTCATTGGTATTTTTTACATATGTTTGGTCAATATATTCCTCTTTGTAATCTCCACTATATGATTCATAGCCAACATAGTTAGCAAATTTACGAATTGGAATATATATTTTGTCATTTTCAAAAATAAATACATTTTTTAATTCACTTACAGATTTTCCGTCTATTGAAATTTTTAGTTCTGTTGCTTCAATATAGTACATTAAACATACTATGGCAATAACTAGTATAAATAATAGTACTAGTATAACTCCTATAATTTTCATCCATTTTTTTGTATTTACATCTTCACTTTTACGGTTACTATTATATCCTCCGCTACCAATAAAATCGTCCATAAACACCCTCCATTTTCTTTTGTTAATTATTTTTCGTATCCATATTTTTTGTAAAATTCATTTTTAAAGTTTAGCAAATTATCATTCTCTATTTCTATTCTAACTCTTTCCATCAATTTAGTCAAGAACCTTAAGTTATGAATTGATAATAATCTTACAGCTAATATTTCATTTGCTTTTACTAAATGTCTAATATATGCTCTAGTATAGTTTTTACAAGTATAGCAGTCACATTCAGGGTCTAATGCTGAAAAATCTCTTTCATATGTAGCATTACGCACTACTACTTTTCCGTTCCAAGTCATTGCTGTTCCATTTCTTGCAATTCTTGTAGGAAGTACACAGTCGCACATATCAATTCCAGCTAAAGCTGCTTCTATTAAGTAATCTGGTGTTCCTACTCCCATTAAATATCTTGGCTTATTTTCTGGCATTAAAGGTGCTGTATAATATAGCATTTTTAAGTATTCTTCTTTTGGCTCTCCTACACTAATTCCACCTATTGCATAACCTGGAAAGTCTAGTTCTATTAAGTCTTTGGCTGATTTTTCTCTTAAGTCTTCATAAAATCCGCCTTGAATAATTCCAAATAATGCTTGTTTTTCTGTATTTTTATGTGCTTCTTTACAACGTTTTGCCCATCTAGTTGTTCTTTCCATAGAATTTTTTGTATATTCATATGTAGAAGGATATGGACAACATTCGTCAAATGACATTATAATATCTGCACCTAAAGCTTCTTCTATTTCCATTACTTTTTCGGGTGTAAACATATGCTTACTCCCGTCTAAATGTGACCTAAACTCTACACCTTCTTCACTAATTGTTCTCAAATCACTTAAACTAAATACTTGAAATCCTCCACAATCTGTTAAAATAGGCCTGTCCCATCTCATAAAATTATGAAGCCCTCCCGCTTCTTTTACAATTTTATGTCCTGGTCTTAAATATAAATGATATGTGTTTGATAATATAATTTGTGCACCAACTTCTTCTTTTAATTCTTCTGGTGTCATAGATTTTACTGTTGCCTGTGTTCCAACTGGCATAAATACAGGAGTTTGAATATCTCCGTGTGGTGTGTGTACCACTCCTCTTCTTGCTCCTGAATTTTTATCTATATGTAATAATTCATATGTTACTGCTGGATTCATTTTACTCTCCCCCTACTTTATAAACATTGCATCTCCAAAGCTAAAAAAGCGGTATTTTTCTTTAACTGCTTCGTTATATGCTTCCATTATAAAGTCTTTTCCTGCTAATGCAGATACTAACATTATTAATGTAGATTCTGGTAAGTGAAAATTAGTAATTAATGCATCTAAGCATTTAAATTTATAACCTGGATAAATAAAAATACTAGTGTCTCCCTCTTTTTCTTTTACCATACCATTTTCATCAGCAATGCTTTCTAATACCCTGCAAGATGTTGTTCCTACAGCTATAACTCTATGGCCTTCTCTTTTTGCTTTATTTATTTTTTCTGCATCCTCGTGTTTTATATAAAAGTGTTCTGAGTGCATATTATGCTCTTCTATATTTTCTACTTTTACAGGTCTAAAAGTTCCTATTCCTACGTGTAACGTAACATTTGCGACTTCTACACCTTTTTGTTTTAACTTTTCAAATAAGTCTTCTGTAAAGTGTAAACCTGCTGTTGGTGCAGCCGCAGACCCCTCATATTTAGCATATATAGTCTGGTATCTGTCTTTTTCTTTTAATTTTTCGTGTATATATGGTGGAAGGGGCATTAGCCCTATTTCATTTAAAATTTCATTAAATATTCCGTTATATTCAAATTTTACTTTTCGGTTTCCACCATCTAATTTTTCTATAATTTCTGCATTTAAAAGTCCATCTCCAAAGGTTACTTTTGCACCAGGCATTAACTTTTTGCCAGGTCTTACCATAACCTCCCAAATATCTCCACTTATTCTTTTTAGTAATAAAAATTCTACATTTGCACCAGTTAATTCTTTTACGCCATACAAACGAGCAGGAATAACTTTTGTGTTATTCCTTACTAAACAATCTCCTGGCTCTAGATAATCTATAATATCTTTAAAAACTTTGTGTTCTATTGTTTTTAAGTTTCTATCTAATATCATTAATCTAGATTCATCTCTATTTTTAATTGGTACTTGTGCTATTAACTCTTTTGGTAAATCATAATTAAAGTCTGAAACCTTCATTTTATAGTTTCTCCTTTTTGCTATTTTGTTTCTTCTAATTCTATATTGTTTTTACTATATTCAAATACTCTGCCTATTCTTCTAAACATTCCTTTTATTACTTCTATAATATTTTTAGGTTCTTGAAGAACATCTAATTCTCTTGAATATTTAAAACTGCTTGTATGCACAGGCTTATGAATATAAATATCTTGTGGTAAGCCTATTTTTGTTCCATTGTACTCTATCTGTTTATTCATATAATCAGCATACCACTCCTTCAAGCCTTCTGTTTTGTCTTCTTTATATCCATATTTTGCATAGTCGTGTAATTCAGGTCTTTCATATCCATATTCCATTGCATTTCGTTCTAACGTGTGTAAAAATTCGTGTAAAAAAACCTCTTCTGGAAATGTGTTTATCCTATAATTATATTCATATACCACATTGTTTCTATCATCTGGCATACGTATATTTGAAAAACCAATTCCTAAGTAGTCCATACCACCTAATCCAATCCAGTCATTAACTAATACAGAATTTCCTTTTTGCTTATCTGCCATACGAAACGCCACATAAATATGGTCATATTCTTTTTCTTCTACATATGAATTTATATATTTATATACATCTGATGCTGACACGTAATATCCATTTTCTTTATCGTAAGAAAGAGTTGTAATAGGGTCATTAATTATATATGTTTCATATTCTATACTCATTTTATTGTTACTTACTTCACTTATAGAAGTTTTAAATCTTGATAGATTTGTTTGTACTGTTCTTATATCACTGTCAGACATTTCTAATTTTACATTTTCTGTTTTTCCATCAACTTCAACATTTACATCTATTTTTGGAAATATAAAACAAGCCATATTCCATTTGCTATTATTAAATGTAGAGCCTATTTCAACCTTAAAATCCGAAAACCAAGCAATTCCCTTAGAAGTTTCTTCTCTTCCTCCCAATCTAAAGCCTATTTCAATGCTAGTTTGATTTTTGGAGTCAAACATCAAAGTTAGCTGTTCCCAGTCTGTTGTACCATTTACTATCTTTGATGTTTCTCCTGTTTCTACAAGACTAATATGAGCTCCTCCAGCAGTTCTATTACTTTCATTTTCTACATTTTCCACCTTTACCATACAAGTTACTTTATATGGTGTGTTTGGTATTACAGAAATAGTTTGTGAAAACATTGAATCATTATAATCTGTGTTTTCTATTTTGTAACTATCCATTTTAGAATATTTTACACTACTATCTCTAGTAAATACAGTTTTATTAGACTCTCTTACACTTTTGTCAAAGTCATTAAAATTATATTTTTTATATACAACTATTAAAGCAATAATTGCTATAATCATTATTATATAACCAATTATTTTTCTTATTTTTTTCATAAGTTTTTTCTCCCTTAGCTAATAGCTTCAACACATCTGTGGCAAAGAGTTGGATGTTCGCTGCTTTTTCCTACTTCCTTAGAGTATTTCCAACACCTTTCACATTTTTCTCCTTCTGCTGTTTCTACTTTTACACCAAGTTTTGTTTCATCTTTTCTTTCATTTTCTTTTATTTCTAAGTCAGAAACAATAAATACTGTTTCTAAAAGTTCTTTATTTTCATTTAAGAATTGATACTCTTTTTCATTAGCAAATAAAGTAACTTTTGCATTTAGAGAATGTCCTATTACTTTTTCAGCTCTTGCTAATTCTAACTCTTTAGCTACTAATTCTTTTAATTTTAAGATATAATTCCACTTTTCTTCTAGTTCTTCATTATCATATTCTGCATTTAATTCTGGCCAATCACTTAGCATTACACTTTCTACTTGTTCTTTTTTAGTGTGTTTCATATATTTCCATATTTCTTCTGCTGTATAACAAATTATTGGTGCTACCATTTTTACTAAAGCATCTAATATTATATACATAGTTGTTTGTGCTGAGCGTCTTTCTAAGGCATCTGCTTTAGAAGTATATAGTCTGTCTTTTATAATGTCTAAATAGAAATTACTCATATCCGATACACAGAATTGGTTTATGTCGTGATATACTAAATGGAAGTTGAATAACTCATAATTTTCTGTGCAACTTTTTACTAATTTATTTAATTTAGCTAAAGCCCATTTATCTATTTCTTCCAAATCTTTATATGCAACTGGTTTTTCTGGGTCAAAGTCTGATGTATTTCCTAAAATGTATCTTGCTGTGTTTCTTATTTTTCTATAAGCTTCACTAATTTGTTTTAAAATATCTCTTGAAATACTAATATCAGATTTGAAATCTGAAGCTAATACCCATAGTCTTAAAATATCTGCACCATATTCGTTTATAATCTCTTGTGGGCTAATACCATTTCCTAAAGATTTAGACATTTTGTTTCCTTGTGCATCTACTACCCAACCATGTGTTAATATTGCCTTATATGGGGCAACTCCTTTAGCTGCAACAGATGTTAAAAGCGATGATTGGAACCATCCTCTATATTGGTCGTGTCCTTCTAAGTAAAGGTCTGCTGGGAATGGAAGTCCTCTTTCTACTAATACACCTTGATATGTTGTACCAGAGTCAAACCAAACATCCATAATATCTGTTTCTTTTTTAAATTCGTGTGAACCACATTTTTCACATTTAGCTCCTTCTGGTAGTAAATCTTTTTCGTCTAAATCAAACCAAGCATTTGAACCTTTCTCTCTAAATAATTTTTCTATCTTTTTAAAGCTTTCTTCTGTAGCATATTCTTTTCCACATTCTTTACAATAGAATATTGGAATTGGAACTCCCCAAGTACGTTGTCTTGAAATACACCAGTCATTTCTATCTTTTACCATACTTGCAATTCTTTCTTCTCCCCAACTAGGTGTCCAGTTAACAGTTTTTATAGCTTCTAAAGTTTCTTTTCTAAATCCATCTACAGATGCAAACCATTGGTCTGTTGCTCTAAATATAATTGGATTTTTACATCTCCAGCAATGTGGATAAGAGTGGTTTATTCCTTCTTTTCTTAATAAGTAACCGTGTTCTTCTAACCATTCTGGTATTACTTTGTTAGATTCATCACAAGAAAGTCCTACAAAAGGTCCTGCGCCCTCTGTTTGGTAACCTTTTCCATTAACAGTAACAATAATATCTAGTCCAGTTCTTAAACCACACAAATAGTCTTCTTTACCATAACTAGGTGCTGTATGTACTGCACCAGTACCTGTACTTAAATCTACTGCTACGTCATTTTCTCCTCCAAGTACTACTCTTGAAGTTCTATCTAAGAATGGATGTTGACAAAGTATATTTTCTAATTCTGCACCTTTTACTACTTTTAATGTTTTATAGTCTTTTGCGCCAATCTTTTCCATTACTTCGTCTACTAAAAGTGTTGCCATTACTAGCTTTCCTTTTTCACATTCTATTAAGCTATAATCATATTCTCCTCCAACAGCAATACCTGTGTTTCCTGGAAGTGTCCAAGGAGTTGTTGTCCAAATTACAATACTTGTATCTGTATCTAATACTCCTTTTCCATCTACTACTGGAAATTTTACATAAATAGAAGGAGACACAATATCTTTATATTCTATTTCAGCTTCTGCTAAAGCTGTTTCACAATCAATACACCAGTGAACTGGTTTTAAACCTTTATAAATATATCCCTTTTTATACATTTCTGCAAATATTTCAATTTGTCTTGCTTCAAATTCAGGTTCAAGTGTAATATATGGGTGCTCCCAATCCCCCAAAACGCCTAGTCTTTTAAACCCTTCTGTTTGTTTGTCAACATATTCTAAAGCAAATTCACGGCAAGTATCTCTAAATTTTGAAACACTTAATTCTTCTCTATTAAGTCCTAATGCTTGTATTGCTTTTTTTTCTGTAGGAAGTCCGTGTGTGTCATATCCTGGAATATATATTGTTTGGTATCCTTGCAAGCTTTTAAAACGGTTAACTGTATCTTTTAATACTTTGTTTAAGGCGTGTCCCATATGAATTTCTCCGTTTGCATATGGAGGTCCATCGTGTAATATATATGTTTTATGCCCTTCATTTTTCTTTAACATTTTCTCATATAAACCATTATCAAAAACTTCTGCTTTTGTTTTTGGTTCATTTTCTGGTAAATTTCCTCTCATAGGAAACTCTGTACTTGGCAAATTTAATGTTTTACCATAATCTTGTTTTTCTTCTGACATTTTATTTTCCCCCTCTTAAACTTTGTATCAATGGAGACTAAGTTTTTGACACAAACTGTTTTTATTAATATTTCTTTCTGTGTCAAAAACTTACATCCCCATTGACACAAAAAAGCCATTTCATCCAATATGTTTTAGGACGAAATGGCTTTGTTTTCCGCGGTACCACCTAATTTAAAAGAATTTTATTTTTTCTTTTCTCTTTTTAACCTTTAACGCAGGAATACGTTTTCTTTTACTATTGTTTCAAAGAAACAGCTAAAAGGTGATAACAATATTGTTAAGTTGCTACTAAACTTTCACCAACTGTTTAGCTCTCTGTAAGCCTTTTTTCAAAATTGTGTTGTCCTTTTTGGTTGCTTTTAAAATATACTTTTTTAGTTTATCATATTTTATTTTGTTTTTCAAGTAGTAAACGTAAGAAAATCAAATGAAAATTTTAATCTTCCCATTCTAGTTCATAGTCTGAAATTTGAACATAATCTCCATCTCTAATTCCTAGTTCTTTTAGTTTTTCATTTATTCCTAGTTCATTTAATCTTCTATGAAAATAGTGTAATGATTCATTATCTTCTAAATTTATAGTTCTCATTAGTTTTTCAACTACTGAACCAGAAACAATAAATACACCATTTTCTTTTTTTACTATAACATCTTCTTTTTCTTCTAAAGTATAAACCTTTTTAATTTCTTCTACTTCTATTAAGTCTTCTTTTGGTAATGTTTTTAAAACTTCTGATACTCTTGCTAATAGTTCTTTTACGCCTTGTTTTGTGGCAGCTGATATTTTATATATTTCTAACCCCTTTTGTTTTGCCATTTTTTCTAATTCTAAATATAAGTTTTCATCTTGCATACTATCTATTTTGTTTGCTACTATAATTTGTTTCCTTGTACTTAATTTTTTACTGTATTTTTTTAGTTCTTCATTTATTATTTCAAAGTCTTTTACAGGGTTTCTTCCTTCTACTCCAGAAACATCTATAATATGAAGTAATAGTCTTGTTCTTTCTATATGACGTAAAAATTGAATTCCTAAACCAACTCCTTGACTAGCTCCCTCTATAATTCCTGGTATGTCTGCAATTACAAAACTATCTCCATATTCACTTTTTACAACTCCTAAGTTTGGCTCTAATGTAGTAAAGTGATAATCTGCTATTTTAGGGGTTGCATCTGTTACCACTGATAATAATGTGGATTTTCCTACATTTGGGAACCCAAGTAATCCAACATCTGCTAACAATTTTAATTCTAATATTAGTTCTTTTTCTTCACGTTTTTCCCCTTCTTGTGAAAAACGTGGTGCTTGTCTTGTAGATGTTGCAAAGTGCGAGTTACCTTTTCCTCCTCTTCCACCTTCTAAAATGAGCTCTTTTTGACCTTTTTCAGATAAATCTGCAAGTACTTTTCCAGTTTGTGCATCTTTTATTATTGTTCCAAGAGGTACTTTTATTACTAGGTCTTCTCCGCTTTTACCGTATCTATTGGCTCCTTCTCCATTTTTTCCATTTTCGGCTTTAAACTTTTTTTGATAACGAAAGTCAATTAATGTATTGGTATCTGGGTCTACTTCAAAGTATACATTTCCTCCTCTTCCACCGTCTCCACCGTCTGGTCCACCTGCTGCTACATATTTTTCTCTACGAAAAGAAACGGCGCCATCTCCGCCATTTCCTGCTTTTGCAATTATTTTTACATAGTCAGTAAACATATTTTTCTCCTTCTTTGTGTTTTTATTATCTTTCTAAGCCTTGTTGAGTTTGAGTTCTTGTTCTTTGAGCAAAATTCTCTCTTTTTAATTGTTGTGCATTGTTTTTTACTTCTAGAGAATTTCTATAATTACTTTCTTTAGATCTTGTTATGCTTTTAGATATAATTCCCTGTCTATTTGCTTTTTCTTCTTCTTTTATCATATTTGTAATAATATCTTCTATGTCCTTGCTCATTTCTGAAAAGTAATATCCATATTTGCTTTGTATACATCTACCCAAATAATAAATATTTTGGTATTTGGCAATTTGACTTTGTTCGTCATACTCTAAAATTGCTGCTTGCATTATTTCTGGGGTTAGTTCTTGTTTTTCTTGTATTTCAAAAGCAATATGATCTGCATTTTTTTCATTTATTGTATTTCTTTTTGATTTATATTTTGCTATTCTAGCTCTAACTAATCTTGTTTTTTCATCATTATTATATTGCACTATAGTTGAAGTATTTATATCAAACATAAAAATAGTTGATAAACCATCTGTTGATAGTGCTTTATATTCTTTTATTTCTGGCTTTTTAACTTCCTTCTTCTGTTTATTAAATAGTCCCATAATGTGTTTTACCTCTATTCAAAATAATCTAGTTTCATTGCTTTTTTTACTTTTTTCATAGTTTCTTTAGCTGTTTTTCTAGTTTTTTCAGTTCCCTCTTTTAGTATATTTTCTACTAGTTCAGGTCTTTCTTCATAATATTTTCTTTTTTCACGTATTGGGTTTAAAAATTCATTTATGTTATATGCTAATTGTTTTTTACAAGCAACACAGCCCCTTTTGCCTGCTTTGCATTCTTCGCAAACTGTTTTTACTTCGTCCTCTTTGCTAAATAAATTGTGATAATATGCAACCATACAAACTTCAGGATTTCCTAAGTCGTCCTTTTTTATTCTAGATGGGTCTGTTACTGCGCTCATTACCTTTTTATTTATTTCTTCTTCAGTATCTGATAAATAAATAGCATTTCCTAAAGATTTGCCCATTTTATCATTCCCGTCTAATCCTTTAATTCTTTTTGTTGTTGAAAGTACAGGTTCAGGTTCTGTTAATACTTCTCCATATATACTATTAAATTTTCTTACTATTTCTCTGCATTGTTCTATTAAAGGTAATTGGTCTTCCCCAACAGGTACATAGGCACCATCTACTACTGTAATATCTGCTGCTTGGCTTACTGGGTATCCCAAAAAACCATATGTAACACTTTCTCCAAACACTTCTTTTTTTTGAGCTATTTCTGTTTTTACAGTTGGGTTTCTTTCTAGTCTTGCAATAGTTACCAAATTTGAATAAAATACTGTTAGTTCAGCTGTTTCTGGTACCATTGACTGAATATATATGGTTGTTTTTTCAGGGTCAATTCCTACAGATAAATAGTCTAATATAACCTGTTTTACATTTTCCCTTACTTTTTCTGGGTTTGTAAAATTATCTGTTAATGCTTGAACATCTGCAATTAAAATATATGGGTCATACTTGCCACTATTTTGCATTTCTACTCTTGTTTTTAAAGATCCAAAATAATGACCAATATGTAGTCTTCCTGTAGGTCTATCCCCTGTTAGCATACGTTTTTTATTTTCTTCCATTTATAAATCATTCCCTTTACATTAAAATACATTATCTATTATACTTGATTTTTACAAATTTTACAATATTTCTATACTAAAAATGAAATAAAAATAGCAGTTGATTAAACTCCTGCTATATTTGATAAAAATTATTCTAGTTTCCCTCTTGTTAATTTTAATATGTCGGTTATGTCACATTCTAAAACCGTACATAGTTTAGCTAATATTGATAAATCTATTTTTTGAGCTTCATTTCTACAATACCTTAAAATTTGGCTATACTGCAATTCTGTTTTTCTTGTTAAACTAGACTTACTTATCTTATGTTTTTTTAAATATTCATCTAAAGTCATATCTACTCTTCCAAAATTTTTCATAATTTCCTCCACATTGTAAGATACTTATTTTTTATTGTATTTGCTATACATATATATAGTATATTAACATATAAGATTATCTCTTGACAGTTGTTTTTTAGTATAGTATACTTACATATAGTATACCAATATATGTAAAATATATAAATTTATTAAAGCTTGTATCAATGTTTACAGAATCTTTTCAAAATTTTTTATAATAAAAAATGGAGGTACATATGAGTAAAATATATAAAAAATATCAAGAGTTAAAGAGCAGTTCTAATTATAAACCAAACACATTTTATCTATTTAAAGTAGGACTATTTTTTATTTTTATTGATAATGATGCTAAAGTTATGTCTAATTATTTAAATTTAAAATTAGGAAATTTAAATGAAACCATAGTAAAGTGTGGATTTCCTATAAACTCTTTGCAAAAATATTTAAATCTTTTAAAAGATACCCCTTATAATATTGAAATTGTCTCTTTAGAAAATGACGGTTCTTTGACATCTAATGACTATATTCACAACGAGGACTTAAAATGTATTGTTGACAAAATTTTAAAAACAAATATTAATGATCTTTCTATTAGCCAAGCATATGAGTTTTTATATACAATACAACAGAAATTATATAAAATTATTAACTAAAGTGGTGATAAAATGAAAAGAAAAAGTAATCTATATGAAAATATTTATTGTCTTGAAAATATATTTGATGCATTTGATGAAATTTGTAAAAATACCAGAAATAAAAGAAAAGTACGTAATTATAGAGAATATAAATGTATTTATGTTTCTAGGGTTTATTCTACTTTAAAAAATAAAAATTATGTTGTTGGACCTTATAATGTTTTTACTATTTATGAGCCTAAGCAAAGGCGTATTGTTAGCCAAACTATGCATGATAAAATTATTAATCATTTAGTTAGTAGACATATTTTGTATCCAGCTTTGTTGCCTTGCTTAGTAGATGTAAATGTTGCAAGCAGAAAAAATATGGGAACAAAAAAGGGAGTAGAGTTGGCTACAAACTATCATAAGATATGTAGAACAAAATATGAAAAGTATTATATTTTAAAATGTGATATAAGCAAATTTTTTGCTAGTATTGATCATAATATCTTAAAGCAAAAATTAAAGAGAAAAATAAAAGACAAAGATGCTCTAAATATTGTTTTTTCTATTATAGATAGTGATGAAGCAGGCTTAAGTATTGGCAATATGACAAGTCAAGTATTAGCCATTTTTTATTTAAATGATTTTGACCATTTTGTTAAAGAACAATTAAAAATTAAATATTATGTTAGATATCAAGATGATTTTTTATTGTTTCATCAATCAAAATCATATTTAAAATATTGTTTACTAGAAATTCAAAAATTTTTAAGTAAAGAAAAATTAACACTAAACTCTAAAAGCAGAATTTATACTAGTAATAATAATTTTACTTTTTTAGGAAGAAATAAAAAAGGAAAATATGTTAGATACCGTAATGTTAGTAGAAAACTAAATAAAAAACTTTTTCAATATAAAAGTGGTTATATAAATTTATGTAGCATTTTAAGTAGTATGGCGTGTTATAAACATTTATGTCCTTCTAAAGTCCAACAAAGTTTAAATAAATTTATAAATAATTAAAAAAAGTAGCAATTAGCTACTTAAAAATAGTTCTAAAATTTACTCCCTTTCACAAATTTTAAATTTATTACTAACAAATAAATTTATCTATTTTTGTTTATTGCTTTTTAGCAAAAGGACATTAGTTTGTTTCTATATTATCTCTTATGCAATTTATAATTACATAACCACAGTTTATAGAAGCTACGGGGCGCACCGCCAAACTGTCATCGTTAGAGTTGCCGTTAGAGTTAAAGTCGTTGTTGCAACTATTCGCATTGGTCATCCCATCTTCTGAGTTAACAGCTCCCGGGCCAAAGTTAGCATTGTCAGAATTAGCTACGACACCGCGAGAAGCGAGCCTATACAACTAAGCCCTATGAATAATGTGAGGGAAAATTTTTTACACACTTTAAGTTTGGTTTATAGATTTTATCCAACCCAATGTATATTTTAAAATATCATCCATTTTTTCTCCAAATTTTACATATCTTTTACTGTTTATAATTTGTTTTTCATAACATAGGTTTAGTAAAAAGTCTATAACTTTTATTTTTGCAATTATTTCTTCTAGTAAGTCTCTTTTATATTCTATGTTAGAAGTTACATTAGCTTTATATGATAATTCCAGTAATTCATAACTTATATTTCTTATTTTGTTTTTTAGTTCAATATCTTTTTTAGGGAAATTATCTAAATTGTTATCTATATATAGAATAAATTCTCTAATAAATTGTATAATTTTAAACTTTTCTTGTTTCATTAATAATTTCTTCCATTTGACTTATTTTTTGTATAGTCTTTTCATCGTATATATGTTTTAATAAATAATATGATATATTTTCTATTCTAATTTTTAAGTTCACATATTTTTTTGCTTTTTCAAACTGTTCATCATATGTATTTAAATTTTTATTGTCAGATTTTTCTTCAATATCATAATTGTTTCTTTTATCTACCACTATATAATTTATTCTTTTATTTTCTATGTGGGCAATTACCTTTGAAAAAGACTGTGCAGGGAAAGCGCAAGAGTATACGTTTTCACCTTCAATATTCATTAATTTATATTGAAACAAATATGATAAAATATATGCATCTTTCCCATATGTATAAAAAAATTTACCTATGCGAATTAAAACAATGTCTTTTGAGTGAATTTGTTTTATATTTTTTACTATATTTACAATTCCCATTTGTTATCCTTTTATAATTTTTATACTTTGAAAAAATTTCATCCAAGAAGACCAAAGGCCTTCTTGGTAAATACCTATCAACAATTCTACTCTTCTTCTATAGTTCCCCAAGAATCTGGTTGGTCTGCTATTTTTTGTATTTGGTCAACTGTGACTGCAGGGTCTAGACAAACTACGGGGCGCACCGCCAAACTGCCAACGTCAGAGTCGCCGTCAGAGTCAAAGCCGCCGTCGCAACTAACCGCACAGGTCATCCCACCTCCTGAGTAAACAGCTCCCGGGCCTAAGCCAGCAAAGTCAGAATTAGCTACGACACCGCGAGAAGCGAGCCAGTAAGCCTTCTCTGTTCCGTATTCTGTT
>JBJFEZ010000019.1:0-13140 GCA_051891195.1 Clostridia bacterium | reverse complement strand
ACATCAAAGTTATATTTACTTCTTGATTTTAATGTATTAGCAAATTTCAAAAATTCTTCATTATTTTTAAAATCTGTTGTCATATAATAATCTTCTGTCTCTATTTGATATACTGAAAAGACATCGTAAATAGCAGATTCTTTTTCTGTGATAAAAGTAATTTTTCTATTATATTCATTTTCTTGCCAATCACTATCTAATATGTTTTTAAGTGTTCCAAACATTGTCTTATTTCTCATATTATGACCATATATGATTATATTTCTATCTGTTCCATCAAGTTTATTATGGTAATCTGCAAATATCCAACCTGCTGTGTTATATTCTTTATTAAAATTGTGTTTTAAATAATAGCTATTATCATTTCCCTTAACTACAATATTTTCAATATCCGTCCCATTTACTTTTAAAAATCCTACTGTATCATCATTTTTTCCTTTTAATGTAGTAAAGTCTATATTATACTTATTGCTAGTATTATCTTCTTGTTCCTCATTGTTTGTAGTTTCTTCTGTATATTCAACAAAATTAGATATTTCTTCTTCTATTTTTTTATTTTGCTTATTATCTACTATATATTTTATAACCTCTATTGTAGAGAATACTAACACTCCAGTTAAAAGAATTACTACAATAATTGAAAATATATTATTCTTCTTATTTGATATTTTTTTCAAAGCATATCTCCTCTAATTATAAAATAAAGAACAATGGAATATTTTTGCTACCACCGTTCTTATTTGCTATACAACTGTCTATTATCTATGTGATATACACACAAGGGGGTTCGTATTATTTTTCATTATTTTTTCATTATTTTTTTACATTTACATATTACTATTCCTACGATAGAAGTAATAAATGCTATTATATATTTAATTATATTATCTCCTGTTGCCGGATTACTAATTAATACATTTTCCTCTGTTTTATCTTTTATTTCTATATTATCTTTAGGTTCTTCTTCTACTTTATCTACGTTATCTTTAGATTCCTCTTCTTTTTCTTTTAATTTGTAACTAACTTTTACATTAATATCTTCATCGCCACATTCTATGTTTAGTTCATTATTTTGAACTTCATTTGTTTTTTCAATTCCATTTACTATTAATTTGCTAAGTTCATATTCCGAATCTGGATTTAATGTAATTGTTATTTTTTCTCCAGACAATGCTGTATTTTTTGAGCTAATTATATTTCCTTTACCTTCTTCCACACTTATATTGATATCAAATTTCACATAAGCATCTAATGTTATATACTGTTTTGTGGATATATTATAATCTGCAAATGTTCTTTCATCTTCTAGTTCTTTTTCATTATATTTTAAAATTATTTTATTTTTAGGAATATTAGCTTTTTCAGAATATTTAGTTTTTATATTTTCAATTGAATCTCCACTTTCAAAATAAAACGGTAAAATTATTCCTTTTGAATCTTTAATAAATATATTATAGTTTCCTGTAAATACTTCAATTATATCGTTTTCTGTTAAATTTAATAATGATTGATCGTTTGAAAGTTCTTTATTGTTTAAAAATACTGCTCTTGCACCTGTTGATAGTTTCAATTTTTCAACTGTATATGGCATTCCAATAACAACATTTTTTAAATTATTTTTATCTTCTAAAATCTTGTATGAGTATTCTACCAAGCTAATATCTTTATTTTCTACAAGCTTTCCATCTAAATAATTCAATATAATTCTATGACTTCCTTCTATAGTTCCTTTGAAAATATCTTTTATTGTCTCCCACGTATTTGCTGTTAAATCTATATCTTCATTAATACAAATATTTTTTCCTGTAAATGTTTTATTTTCATTATTTACTAAATGTGCAAGTCCAGCCATTTGTTCTGCTGTGTTTATTACATATGTTTCATCCACATACCAACTAATATCATAATTATTAGTATCTAACCAACTAGCAGCATAAGCATTATAAGGAAATAACATTATACCCGCCACAATAGCTGCAACAGCAGTTTTGCTCAAAACATTTAATTTTCTATTTTTAGGAAATTCCAATACTTTTGCTTCTTTAAATTTATAGCTACCTTTATGACTTATTGATATTGTATAAATTGATTCTTTGCTTTGATTTTCAAAATTAAATTTATAAAATTGATTATCATTTATATATGGAATTTTTAAAATGCAATAATCATCTTTATTACATTTTTCTCTTTTTCTCAAATTCCCTTCTACATCAATATACAGTTTATTCTCCTGCATCATTTCTCTTTCAAATGCAATAATAGAATCATTTAGACTTTTAGTAAAAAACACATATTGATCTTTTGATTTTATTGCCTTATCATTTAATATTTTTTTAACATTTTTCTTTAATGTGTAATGATATACATACTTTATATTTGGATTTATTTTTTCTATATTCATTTGTATCTTCTTCCTTCTTTAATATTTTAACATAAAATATTAAAATATTCTATATATTTTCTTAAATTTATTAAGGTATATTTAACTAATATCTCCTCGACAAATTACTATTTTTCTAGCAAATTACTAAATTATAAGTTGTCACTATAATTACTTATTATTTTATATTTTTATTTCTAATATAATCTCCTTCAAATTCATTTTCAAGTATATCCATATGTAACTTATCATAATACTTTCCATTTAAAAATATTGCTTCTCTACTTTTTCCTGTATCTTTAAATCCACATTTTAAATAACATTTGTGAGCTCCTGTTTCTATTTTATTCGTTTCATAATTATATCTTTCAAATTCTTCTGAATATGCAAATTTTTTAATTTTGCATTTTGATTTGTTCTTCTTTAATTAATGGATATCGCACAAGTTTGTTTCCATCTAAGTTTTCTTTATTCATATCTATTGCAGTTATTTGATGATTATCATAGGTTGTATAGTAATAAATTCCTTTATTTGTATTACAGCAAGATGTATAAATTGTTATCTCATATTTGCCATCACCCAAATCACAGCATCCTCTTTGTTGATCAACTGAATTAAGAATATGAAAGAATTGGCTAACACTTTCTTTTTCTCCTTCTCCCGAAATAGAATTCATTTTTGTAAATGCTACTCTTATAAACCTAGATTGTGATGATAAGTCACCAGGAAGTCCTATTGCTCCCATTCCACGACTATATTGTTCTAAATTTAAACTTTTAGCAAATTTATTTTCTGGAGCTTTTGTAGATAAATACATATAATTATTTAACGCAAACATCTGCTTATCAAATGTTGGATTATTGGTTAAAACTCCTACTTCATTTTCATATATTTTAACTCCCTCTTTTACTGCTTCTACTGTTATAGTTTCTTTACTATCTGCAATAATCCAATGTAATTGAGCTAGTGGTAATTTATCATTAAATGGAATATTTAATAAATTTATTTTTTCTATTAGTTCTCGTGCTTCTTTTACCGTTGCACATTGACTAAGAATCCAAGGTATAAATTCAAATTGTGTTATATTGTCTTTATTCTTTGCCTCTTCTTTATAGTCTGCATTTCCTACAAAATTTAGCCCTGCAATTCCTAAACCTTTTTCATTTATGGCATCATAATACAAAGGGTAATCTTCTGCTATATATGCCATACCAATTATTGCATAATGAGTTTTTATTTCGCCTTTTTTTATAAAATTAAATACATAATTTCGTGGAGTAATTGTAACTTCATCTCCATAAGAAAATTCGTAATCTAATGTACGTCCAAAGTAAAAATCCTTTGTTTTATATGTTGCTGCTGTACACATATTCTTCCTCCTTGTTCAATTTAATATATTTTATTTTTCAATTCATTTTCCATTTGTTTATGAACTTTTTGTTTTAAATTTTCTACACTATTTCTTTTATTTTCTTCTTCAGTATGTGTTATGGGTTCTAAAACAACTAGTGTAACATCTTTTTTCTTTTTAAAAATTTTTCTAATTCCTTGTGGTTCTCTAAATTTAAATACCATAGGAACTACTGGAACTTTATTGCCAACAGCAAACTCAAATGCTCCATCCTTAAAGTTTCTTAATTTTTCATAGTAAGTCCATAAAGCAGCTTCTGGATAAAAATGTACTGCCTTTCCTGTTTGTAAAAGATTATTTATTTCTTTTATAAAATTTTTCTTATTTTTTATATTTTTTGGAATAGGTATTGCTCTTAATAATTTAATAAGTTTTCTTACAAAAGGAATTTTAAAACTTCCTTCCCTTGTTGTGTAATATACTTTTTTAAGTCCACAAGCTAATCCCACCATAGCACAATCTAAAAACAACACATGATTAGAAACAGTAACTGCTCCATTTTTTAAATTCCTAATATTTTCTTTTCCTTCTATTTTTAGGTCATATACTATTTTGGTTATTATTCTTAAGATTGGAAACGCTATTATATAATATAATATGTTTGAAAGAATAGTAAAAAGCATTCCAGTTGGTACATATTTATATTCTTCATTTATTTCAAGTTCTAGTGGTTCCCACATTTGAATAATATCGCTATTTTCGTCTTCAACTACAGATTCGTTAGTAATTGTTTTCATAAATTCTCCCTTTTTTCACATTCTTCTATAATAATTTTACTTATATCATCATTTACATTTTTGTTCATATACTTATTTTGATTTTTTATCATTTCTTCTTGAAGTTTAACATCTTCCAACAATTCTTTTGTGTTTTTAACAACTTCATCTACAGTATTACATTTTATTGACATTTTTCTTTGACTAAAAAAGTTTGCATTATAATTTTCACAGCCAGGTATTGGCATTGTGTGTATAAAAGGCTTGTTAAGTATTGCTATTTCTGTTGTAGTTAGTCCTCCTGGTTTGCTAAGTATAATTTCACTGCTTTTCATATACTCGCTTAATTTGTTAGTAAATGGAATTGCTATAACACGATTGTCATCTTTATAAATATTTTTTAAATCATTCAATAATTTAGTGTTATTGCCACAAGAAATAATAAATATAATATTATCAATTTGTTTTAATAATTTTTCTACCATTTGTGTTACATTTCCAAATCCCATACTTCCAGTTAGTATTAAAACATATTTCTTGTCTTCTTCTAAATTTAATTGCTTCTTGCATTTGTTTTTATCATATTTCTTAGTATATTCTTTGGCTACTGGTATTCCTAATGGTAATAATTTACTTTTGTCAATTCCTCTATTAATAAAATCTTGTTCTAAGTCTTTATTTGGTATTATAAAATAATCTGGATTTGTTTCTTCCCAGAAAGGAATACTTACATAGTCTGTTGCAACTGCTATAAAATGAATTGGGTACTCCTTTTTTATAGATGTTAACGCCTCGGCTGCAAATAAATGTGTAGTTACAATATAATTATATTTATTTTTTATAATATAATTATATAGTTTTTGCTTATTTAGACTGTTTAATCCATATACTGGTGACCTTAATTTTGTCTTTTGGTACAATTCGCCTAAGCGATAGGCTATTTTAAATACTTTTCCATTTTTTTTTGTTGATTTTATATATATTTTATTTATTCTGTTTTTTATTCTTGGATTAATAATGCTTAAGTATTCAATAAAATCTGCTTGTACACCTTTTTCTTTTAGACTTTCTTGTATTGCTAACGCTGCAGAATTATGTCCTCCTCCAGTTCCACAAGATAATATCAATATTTTATTCATTTTGTATTCTCCCCATATTTAACTTTCTTATGTATTTTACTTTTTTCTATATTTGTATAATAACATAAAAGTGAGTGATTTTCAATAATCACTCACTATATATATTTCTATATTTTTTAAGAATATTCTTTAATAAATTTAGTCAATGTTTATTAATTCGTATTCTTTTGTTCCAATTCCTAGTTCTTCTGCTACATCTATTGTATGTGTACCATTTCTTGATTCAACTCTTTCTAAAAAATGTGCTTTTCCTTCATCATCTGAATTTTTTACTAAATCAATACAAGCTTGGTCTATTGCAACTGGGTCAAGAGATGCTAATATTCCAATATCTTTCATACAAGGATCTTCTGCCACTGCACAGCAGTCACAATCAACCGACATATTGCACATAATATTTATAAAAGCAATGTTTCCTTTAAAGTAATTAATAACTGACAAAGCGCTGTCTGCCATTGCTTCTAAAAATTTGTTTTGTTCTGGTAAATTACTCCATAATTTTGTTTGGTCCTTTTCTCTTCCTGCTGAATGTATCCAAGTTTTTCCTTTAGATGAAGCACATCCTATTGATAACTGTTTTAATGCTCCACCATAACCTCCCATTGGATGTCCTTTAAAATGAGATAATACTAACATAGAATTATAATTTGCCATATTTTTTCCAACATAGTTTTCTTTTATTATTTTTCCATTTGGTATGTTAAGAACCAAATCATCTCCCTCAGCATCCATAATATCTACATCAAAGTACTTAGTCCATCCATGGTTTTCCATCAATTTTTTATGTTTTTCTGTATTATTTCTTTGTCCCTCATATGCTGTATTACATTCTACTACTGTTCCATTTACTTTTTCTATTATTTTTCTCATAAATTCTGGGTGAAGGTAATTTTGGTTTCCTTCTTCTCCTGAATGAACCTTTACTGCTACTTTTCCATGTAGTTCTTTTCCTAACTTTTCAAATATTTTTACTACATTTTCAGGAGTTATCTCCTTTGTAAAATAAACTTTTGATTTTTCCATTAAACTCATTCCTTTCTCATTAAATTTTTATTTCTTTTTTATTTGAATAAATCTTATCCATATATTGGTCTGGATAATGTTTATCTAAAAATAAGTCTAATTTGTTTTGTGGAGCAATGTTATTTCTTCTTTCAGTTTGTCTTTCTGCTGCTATAAAAGAAATTGTTATATCTAAAATCATAAGTATTGCAAATATTACTGTAATAATTTTTACACTCTTTTGATCTATTTTTGGTTTTAGTTTTTCTATAAATGGGGCTATATATATAATATATAGGACTCCTGCAATTCCCCAAAGACTGCAGTATAGTAAACTTGTTCTACCATTTATATTAAGTATATAGTTTGAATAATCCCACGATATTGTTCCAAATATTTTTTCTTGTAATAATGAACAAGTATATTCTATTGCTCCTCCTAATATAGCTGTAATAAAAAATACTTTTATTTTATTTTTAGTATTAATATTGCTTAGTACTAAGTAATATATAACTATACCCATTCCATATACTGGCGTAAACGGTCCATATATTAGTCCTTTTCTGGATGCTAAAACTCCATCTTGTAGTAGCCCTACTATAGTTTCACATATATAACCTAATGTGCTTCCAATTATGAATAACCAAAATACTATTATTATTTCTTTTGTTATACTCTTTTTTTTCATTTTATTACTCCATTTTTTGTATAAATTATCTTCCTTCTGGTTCTTCTTTTTTATTTTCTTTAATTTGGTCTCTAAATCCTTCTGCAAATGTGGCAAAGTATTCTTCTACTTGTTCTAAAGTAGTTTGTTCATTTACTGGCATTCGTAAAACCACTGATTGCAAAGAATACATAGCCCAGTTATATGCTAATACTACATGCCTATTATAAAATTCTGCTAGCCTTTTATCAAATTGAACATTTTTAGGAATTTTAGAAATTTCCTCTTCTGAAAGAGCACTTCTTAAAAATTCGTAATCATATTGTCCAGTTTGTAAGCAATATCTAATATTTCCTATTTCACAAGGTTGTACAAACCAAATACCTTTTTCCCCTATTCTTACATTATTTTCATCTGTTCTTTCTTCTAATGAAAATAACCAATCTTTGTTTTCATCAGAAAGAGAGTTAAAGTCTATCATTATCCAAGCATACCCTTTTCCTACCTCATCAAACATAGGAGCAGGGTCAGTTATAATTCTATTTTCAAATAAGTCTTCCTTTTCTACTGGTTTTTCCCCTTGCTTTAATACATTGTTTTTATTTGCACTACTCATTAAGGTTCTTATTCCCTTTTTCATAAATATACTACACGCTTTTCTTAATGGTGGTTCAATAATTTTGTTAATAACATCTTTTGCATCGTCTCTTTTTAATAGATTAATTCCTTTTTCGTCAATTGGTTTTATTTCAGATATTAGCATCTATTTTCTCCTTTTATTTCCATTGTACACTTCATTTTTGCTTGTAGCATTAAACTAAAATCTTTTCATTCGTTCACTCTTTTTTCTTTTCTTTTCTATAAGTTTATTTGTTTCTTCATTGTATGTAGTTTCATCAATTTCCCCTTGTTCTAATAATTCTTTCCATTCTTCTATTTCTTTTTCTAATTTAGCCATTCTCTTTTGTCTTTGAATTTCAATATATTCACTTTTTTCTTTTTGTTCTTCTCTGTCCGAATAAAACCATTCTGTATTTTTTATCGCTTTTTTCCTTGTTTTATGCTCAGTTTTATAACTCATGTTTTTATTTTTTATTTTAGCCCCTGCTTTCATATACATACCACATTGGGCAAATGCGACAAAGATTAATAAGAATGATGGAATTATAAATTCAATCATTAAAGCACCTAGTCCTAACAAGTATCCTGTTATTACTTCTGGTGTATTTTTAATATTTACAAATATCATTATAATTGACCCTATTGCTAATATAATTTGAGCTAAACCTATTGTTTTAGAAAAATTAGTATAGTAGTTAGTATTAATGTTTTGTCCATTCATTATCGCCGTTATATTTGTTCCTAATTGCAGTATAATTAAAACTACTAATAATAATTTAAATGCCCCTACCCCAAAAAGCCCATATCCAAAAATTTCATTTAATTTTCTAACACTCATAACTTCCCCTTTTTCTTTTAAAATTAACTTTATCTATATTTTATTTATAACATTTTTAGGTTATCTGATTCTCTTACCTTATATTCAAGATCTTCCATATGTGGAAACATTTCTTTTACTCTTTTAAAAGTAATCATAGAATGTCTTGGTTGAGGATTTTTGTCGTGTACTGTTAATAGTTTTTGTGTGTAGCAGTTTTCTGATGTTTTAAATAATAAATATCTATTGCGTACATACGTAAAATAAATTTGATATCCATCCTCTAAGTTTTGGTTAAATTCTTCAAAGCTATATTTTCCGTCCATATAAATCTCCTTTATCTGCACATTACAACAAACTCTTCTTCTGATATTATTGTTACCCCTAATTCTTGTGCTTTTTTTAGTTTGCTACCTGCTTCTTCTCCTGCTAGCACGTAATCTGTCTTTTTTGAAACAGAAGAAGATGTTTTTCCTCCAAATTTTTCTATTATTTTACTTGCTTCGTCTCTTGAATAATGTTCTAAGGTTCCTGTTAGTACAAAGGTTTTTCCTGCAAATCTGTCATCTTCTTTTTTTTCTTCTAATACCTTCATATTAACTCCTGCTTGTTTTAATTTGTTTATTAAGTCTATTGTTTGATTTTGTCTAAAAAAGTCATAAATAGTATGTGCTGTAATTTCTCCAACATCATCTATCATTCTTAGCTCTTCATATGGTGCTTCTATTAATTTATCAATATCTTTATAATATTTTGTAAGTGTTTTGGCAAGTTTTACTCCTACGTGCCTTATTCCAAGTGAATTTATTAATCTGTACAATTCTCTTGTTTTACTTTCTTCTATAGCATTTATTAAATTTTGAGCAAACTTTTTTCCGTTTTTCTTTAAAGTTGCTATATCATCAAACGTTAAACTATATAAATCTGCTATATTTGATATTAATTTTCTTTCTATTAGTTCTCCTATTATAGCCTCTCCTAGTCCATCTATATCCATTGCATCTTTTGAAGCAAAATGTATTATACTTCTATACAATTTTGCTGGACATTCAATTCCTATACAGCGAACTACAGCTTCTCCTTCTTCTCTAATAGCTTCTGCTCCACAAACAGGGCAAATACGTGGCATTTCAAATATTTTTTCTGTTCCATCACGTTTTTTCTTGTTTACGCCTACAACTTCAGGTATAACATCTCCTGCTTTTTGAATTATTACTGTATCTCCTATACGTATTTCTTTTTCTTTAATGTAATCTTCATTGTGAAGTGTTGTTTTTGAAATTTTAGAGCCTGCTACATATACTGGTTCTAATATAGCCATTGGAGTTATTGCTCCAGTTCTTCCTACTTGACATACTATGTCTTTTAACAAAGTTTCTTTCTTTTCTGGTGGATATTTATATGCTACTGCCCATTTTGGTGTTTTAAAAGTTGTCCCTACTTTTTCTCTTAATTCTAAGTCGTTTACTTTAACAACTGCTCCATCTATTCCAAAATCTAGTTTGTCTCTCATTTCTCCAATTTTTTTAATAGCTTGTATTATTTCTTCAATATTATTACATAAAATTTTAACTGGATTCACATTAAAGCCAAGCTTTTCTAAATATAACAGACTTTCATAATGTGTTTCAAAATTAATATCTTTACTTTCTTGAACATTAAATACGTAAATATCTAATGGTCTTGTTGCCGTTATTTTGCTATCTAGCTGTCTTAATGAACCAGCTGCTGCATTTCGTGCATTTGCAAATTGCTCTTGCTCTTCCATTAGTCTGTCTTCATTTAATTTATCAAAATCTGTTTTACCTATAAAAACTTCTCCACGTACAGTAATAGATATAGGTTCTTTTAGTTCTTTTGGAATATTTTTTATTGTTGCAATATTTTTTGTAACATCTTCTCCAACTATTCCATTTCCACGTGTTGCACCTTTATAATACTTTCCATTACGATATTCTATTGCAGAAGATAATCCGTCTATTTTAGTTTCTACAACATAGTTTAATGGTCTGTTATATTCTTGTGCTGCTTTTTGCATTTTTTCATCAAATTCTTGTACTTCTTCAAAACTGAAAACATCTTGAAGGCTTTGAAGAGGTACTTTATGCGTTACTTTTTCAAAGCCTTTTTTTATGCTTGCGCCAACCTTTTGAGTTGGTGAATCTTTAGTTATCAACTCTGGATATTGTTTTTCTATTTGTTTTAATTCTCTCATAAGCATATCATATTCATAATCACTAACAACTTGTTGGTCATCAAAATATTTTTGTGTATAATATTGTAAAAGTGGTCTTAACTCTTCTGCTCTTTTTTTTGCTTGTTCAAATTCCATTGTTTATACCTCTTAATTAATTATTTTAATATAAATAACATCTTACATAGAATCCTTAAATAATTCTTTTCCATTTTTTATGTAATCCCAACCAGAGAATATTGTTGCAACAACGCATACACTCATCATTAATGTAACAGCTAAGTTTATAACAAATTCATATCCTGCTAGTTCTCCGTTAAATATTGTTGCATATGGGTTTGGGTCAATAAATGCTAAAATAACTGCTACCATTTGTGTTACTGTTTTTAATTTTCCCCAAAGACTTGCAGCTATTACAGTTCCTTTGCTTTGTACTGCAACTAATCTATAGCCTGAAACTACAAACTCTCTAAAAATTATTATAATTGGTATCCAAGCAGGTAAGTGTCCAAACTCTACTAACATTATCATAGCTGTTATTACCACTATTTTATCTGCTATTGGGTCTAAAAATTTTCCAAATGTAGTCATTTGATTTCTTGACCTAGCAATATATCCATCTAATTTATCTGTTATTGCTGCAATTATAAATATTGCATCTATTATTAAATATGTAATGGGAATGCCAAAAACTTCACCCTGTATATTCAAAAATGGAATAATTACCATTATAGGCACTAAAAGTATTCTTAAAATAGTTAATTTGTTTGCTAAATTCATAATATTTATCACCTTTTCTAAAATTCTTAATTATATTATATTTTATTTAGGTATATTATATATAATAATTATAAAAAAAGAAATAGGAAAATGAAGTTTTTTTTATTTTCATTTTCCTATTATATTTTCTTCATCTAATGAATTGCCTACAGAGCTCAGTGCTACTTTACACAAAGTGAACCTCTGAACGCAATGCTGTTGAGGCTCTTGGAAGTGGTGCGACCGTTCCTGCGTGAAGTCGTGTAGTAGCTGTCGTTGTAACGACTCCCCCTGTAAGTACAAGGAGAGTTTGGATGCGCATAGGTTTCTGTTGACCATTCATACGCATTTCCTGCCATGTCTTGTATGTTACACCTTTTGTCTGCATTTTCTCCTGTCTTGGCTATACTAGTATTTATACTGTATCCTGTTCTTGTTGCGTAAGTTGCATCTTCTGAATATGCTTCTATAAATATTATTGCTGTATCCCAGGCATAACTATTTATTAAATCACTATAATATTTTGCACTACTTGAATATGGGTACATAGCTTTTGCTGCTATTGCTGCATTTGGTTGAGTTATATTACTCCATAGCATTCCTTCTGTTACTTTTGAACTATCATCTTCTGAGGTTGAATCTACTATTGTTGCTTTTGAAGCCGCTCTTTCTCCATTTTTACTTGCTTCATATCTTGCTATATAACATCCTCCATTATCTATTGTAGTACTTATCCATTCTTGCAAATTAAGTGCTTTTGTATTTTCATAATTACTTGCTGCGCTGTATGTTTTTCCTCCAAAGGTTCCTCCTGCAAAATCACTTGATATTTCAATATGATAAGAATTTATAGGTGTTGGTGTATCATATGCTGTTTTACTTGCTGTTTGTGCTGGAGTTGGTAATGTTCCATCTTCTGCCACTGTAAAATCACTATATCTTCCTAATGTTATTGTTGTTTTATTTGTTGTATTTTCTGTTGCATCATTTTTTATTTCCCCTACTGGCACCCATACAAATTCATTTCCATCTGTTACGTTTTGTATTACTATTCCATCTTGTACTACTGGTATATTGGTTGATACTCCACCTTCTTTATCATAGGTATATTCTACTATATGATTTCCACTTCCGTGTTCCGTGTGCTAATATTTTAAATCCTGCTGGCACTCTTATTTTATTTCCATATTTATCATATACTGTTTTATTATATTCTGATGCTTTTGTCATTAAATCTTCCATTGTTGTTGGTCCATTTAAGAGAGTATCTACTTGTTCATCTAAATTTTCTAGTGCCTCTATGTCTTTTTGTGCCCCTTCTGCTGTTTTCTGGTCTGCTATTTTTGCTCTTTCTATTAATCCATTTTCTCCAAATAGGGCAGTTATGCTTATCCCAGCTAATATTAATAGCACCACTATTGTTACTACAAGTG
>JBJFEZ010000018.1:0-13171 GCA_051891195.1 Clostridia bacterium | reverse complement strand
GTATCAAAATTAGTTACATCTAATGTTGTTAGACCGCTACAGCTAGAAAACATACTACTCATGTCTGTTACTTTACTTGTATCAAAGTTACTTACATTTAAAGTTGTTAGACCTTTACAGTTAGAAAACATACAATACATAGTTGTTACATTACTTGTATCAAAATTAGTTACATCTAATGTTGTTAGACTGCTACAGTCATAAAACATCCAGCTCATGTCTTTTACATTACTTGTATCAAAATTAGTTACATCTAATGTTGTTAGACCGCTACAGCTAGAAAACATATTACTCATGTCTGTTACTTTACTTGTATCAAAGTTAGTTACATCTAATGTTGTTAAATTTTGGCATCCATTAAGCATATACCTCATATTGGTTACATTGCTTGTATCAAAGTTACTTACATCTAAACTTGTTAATTTTTGGCATCCATTAAACATATACCCCATATTGGTTACATTGCTTGTGTCAAAATTGGTTACATTCAATGTTGTTAGACTGCTACAGTCATAAAACATCCAGCTCATGTTTTTTACATTACTTGTATTAAAGTTACTCAAATCTAAGCTTGTTAGATTATAGCAGGCAAAAAACATACTGCTCATATATGTCACTTTACTTGTATCAAAGTTGCTTAAATTTAAGCTCGTTATTTTTTGGCAATTATCAAACATATCTCCCATGTTTGTTACTTTACTTGTATCAAAGTTACTTACATCTAAAGTTGTTAGACTACTACATTGATAAAACATAGCGTACATATTTGTTACTTTACTTGTATCTAAATTATGTGTGTTTATAACTTCAGTCATATTACTGCAATTATAAAGCCAATATGCTGTACTTGGTGGAACTACTACATTATTAAATACAGCTGTTAAAACACTAGTTCTATCTGCATACCAAGGAACTGAAGAAGCAGAAGTATAGCTTTTTCCTCTAATATTGCCATAAGATGTTTGTACTGTTTTTCCTGACATTGTTTCTGTGTTATTGCTAAATCCTAATGTACCATCTGTGTATAATGTTACATAAATATTCATAGGATCTAATACTGTTTCATTTTCTTTTAGTTCCCCTTGTATTATATTTCCTGCTTTGTTTGTTAACACTACTTTTATGTCATATTTTTTTCCTGAGGTTAGACTATTAAATGTATAGCTATTTGTTCCTGTATATGTTGGTGTATTTGGATAATTTGCTGTACTAGCTTCTTTTATGTAATAACTATATTCTGTTCTTGTTTCTTCTCTATATTCTTTGTTATTACTAGCTACTTTTACTGTTATACTGTTTTCTGTTGTTTCTTGTGCTGTTATACTTACTTCTTGTGCTGTATCTCCTATTGTTATACTTCCTGCATTTCCTTTATTTTTTCCATCTGATAAACGTATTCTTACTATGTCTCCATTTTTTAGATTACTTACAGTTGTTCCCTGTGTCCATCCCCCTTCTGTTGCTGTATTTACTTGATATTCTATATTTAGCCCTGTTGTTGTACTTAATGTTACACTTGCTTTTCCATTACTCCAAGTTGGTTCACTTGATGTTATTGTTCCTTTTGTTATTTCTTCTTGCGCATTTGGTACTTGTTTTGTGTTTATTACTTTTAATTCTGACTCTATTTCTGTGTTTGAGTTTGTTAAAACTACTTTTACATCATAATTTTTGGCTGCTACCAAATTGCTATATGTATAACTTTTTTGTGTTCCTGTATAACTTGCAGTTTTTTCATAATCTACTTTGTTTGATTCTTTTATATAATATTTATATTCTAGGTTTTGCTCTGATGCTGATTCTATTTCTGCTTTTACTACTTTTACTGTTATACTTTTTGTTGTTATATCATCCTCTGTTACTTCTAGGCCTAGACCTTGCGTTTCACTATTCCATACTGTTTGCTCTTTTAGTTCTATATCTTTGTTTTGAGCAATTTTGTTTATATTTGTAACATTATGGTACTCTATTACACCAATAATAGTTACTATTACTAAAGCTATTAATATTATTGCTAATCTTAGCTTTACTTTTGTATTTTTCTTCATATTGGTTTTCTCCTCTTTATATATCTTTTCTCTTTTATTATACGTTTTTTGTCTTATTTTGTAAATGTTTTGGGAATTTGTTACAAATTTTTAATGTATTTGTAATATTTGTGTAATATTAACACAATTATATTAAAAATGGTTACTATTTACTTATTGTAAAGACTATAAGTATGTTAGTTTAGAACATACAAGTGGTTCGAAGAATGACGAGTTAGAAAAATGTCAGTTTTGATACTTCTTTTATATTTTTTTATTGCCTTTAATTTGTTTTTATAGTATTATAATATTAATTATATTAACAAAGGAGAAAACAATGTTTGAAAATAAATTTGACTTTTATAGTCCAATCAATCTAAAGTCATATAACTTAAATCAAATTATGCAATATCAGTTGCAAGTATTAGAAAGATTAGACCCTTTTACAAGAAAGCATAGCGAAAATGTTGCCAATTTATGTTGTAGAATATGTGAATATTTAAATTGTAAACAGTCTTTTACTGTACATTGTACTATTGGCGGATATTTGCACGATATTGGTAAATTATTTATACCTTCTAAAATTTTAAATAAACCCGATAAACTAACTCCTGAAGAGTACGAAGTGATTAAAACACATACAACTTTAGGATATGATATGTGTATGAAAGATTCTAAACTACGTCCTTATGCTTTGGCAGCTTTAGACCATCACGAGGCTCTTGATGGAAGTGGTTATCCAAATGGAATTTCTAGAAAAGATATTCCTTATGAGGCTCAGATTATTCGTGTTGCTGATGAATATGATGCTATTGTTACCAAAAGACAATATACTACACATATTAATATTTCTGAAACACTAAAAGACTTAATTAAGGATACTAAGCCAGACCCTAGGTTTATAGCTCTAGACCAGTTATCCGAAAAAGAAAAGTTAGGTAAAATTAATGGGCTTATTTTAAAAAAGCTATTTAAGGTTGTTATAGATGATACTTTATATGAAATTAGTTGTGTTATGGATTATGTTGAATATTTAAAGCAACAAATTAAACGTTTAAAAGTAATTGAAGGTTATGATAAAAAAGCTAATAGTTCTAATAAGCAGAAAAACAAAGATTATTATCACGAGGGTATGAAGCTTTTATTTCAAGAAGGAGAAAATTTTGACAATTATGCAACAATATTATCAGAATATATTCAAGCTTTAGCTACTCGTGAAGATATTATTAAACAGTTATATAACGAAATAAAAATAATTAAAAAATTAAGAGTTTAATAATACGGGAGGAAAAATGGAAAAAAAATCTAACATTTCTAAAAAATTAAGAATCGCAATGCTTATAATTTTTATTCTTATGTTTTTACTACTTCTTCGTATTGCTTTTCTTCAATTTGTGCAAGGTGCTGACTTAAAAAAACAAATGTATAATCAGTTAATTACTAGCCGTACAATTAGCCCTAAAAGAGGTACAATCTACGACTCTACCGGAAAGCCCTTGGCAGTAAGTGCTCAAGTAGATACAGTAAGTATTTCTCCAAATTCTATTGTAGTAAAAAAAGATGGAAAAATAAATGAAGAAGAAACAAAACTTTTAAAAGAAAAGGTTGCTAAAGCTTTTTCAGAAATTTTTGAATTAGATTATGAAAAAACTTTGGAAACAGTATCTAGTGATTCTAGTTATGACACTATTGCAAGAAAAGTAGAAAAAGATAAAATTGATAAGCTAAAAAAATGGATGAATGACGAAGAAATTTATTCAGGAATTAATATTGATGAAGATACCAAAAGATATTATCCATATGAAAATTTAGCCTCTTCTTTAATAGGTTTTTGTGGAGATATGAATCAAGGCTTAGAGGGACTAGAGTCTGCTTGGGATAATGTTTTAACAGGTACTCCTGGAAAAGTAGTTACTTCTCAAGATGCTATTCAAGAATTTATTCCTGATAATAACCAGACATATATTTCTGCCGAAAATGGTAGTGATATAACTTTAACTATTGATGCTAATATACAAAGCATAGTTGAAAAATATTTAAAGCAAGCTTGTATTGAAAATGATTGTGGACGTGGTGGTAATGTAATTGTAATGAATCCTAAAAATGGAGATATTCTTGCAATGGCAACTTATCCAGATTATAACCTTAATAATCCTTTTGACATACCTAGTCACATTAGCGAAAAAGACTGGAATAAAATGAGTTCATCCGAAAAAAATAACACTTTAAATAATTTATATCGCAATCGTGCTATTACAGATACATATGAACCTGGTTCTGTATTTAAAATTATTACAGCCTCTATTGCATTAGAAGAAGATTTGGCTTCTCCAGATGTTGCTGATGTATATTCTTGTAAAGGATATCAAATGGTATATGGTACACAAATAAATTGTTCACATAGGGCAGGTCACGGCAGCCAAAGTTTAAGAGAAGCTTTAGAAAATTCTTGTAATCCTGCATTTGTTCAAATTAATAGCAAAATTAAAGCTGCTACTTGCTATAAATATTATGATGCTTTTGGATTTTTTAATTCAACTGGTATAGCCACTATAGGTGAGTCTAATTCTTCTATTTTTTGGGATTTAGAGGATGTAGGTCCAGTTGAACTTGCTACAATGTCGTTTGGTCAAAGATTTAAAATAACACCTCTCCAAATGATAACAGCTGCCTGTAGTATAGCAAATAATGGAATTTTAATGCAACCACGAATTGTTAAAGAAGTAAAAAATACTGATACAGGTGCAGTTACCACCATTGAACCTGTACAAGTTAGACAAGTTATCTCAGCTGAAACTGCTAACACAGTTATGGATATGTTAGAATCAGTTGTAACAGATGGCACAGGCTCAAACGCTAAAGTAAAAGGATATTCTATAGCTGGAAAAACTGGAACATCTGAGCCAGATCCATCTAATAAAGATGAAGGTTATACAGCCTCATTTTTAGCTATTTCTCCTACTGAAAATCCTGAAGTAGTATTATTAGTAACACTTTACGATCCTCAAGGTTCTAAAGGTCATCAAGGTAGTTCTGTTGCAGCTCCTGTAGCTGGTCAAATTTTAAGTGAAGTATTGCCATATTTACAGGTATCTTCTGATAGTTCTGATAATTCTTCTAATAATACTGTTACTTTACCTAATGTAGTAAACAAAACTGTAGCTGAGGCTAAAAAGTTGTTAGAAAAAAGTGGATTTACTTGCAGTACCTCTGCAAATTCTTCTGATATTGTTACTCAGCAATATCCTGTAAAAGGTTCTGAACTTGTAAAAGGCTCTATTATTAAATTATATACAGAAACTGAAAACACTCGTGTGTCAAAACAAGTTCCTGATTTAATAGGCAAATCCGCATCACAAGTAAAAAATTTATTAAAAGAAAGAAACTTAAATTATTCAATAATTGGTTCTGGTACGGTTGTTAGTCAAGACCCTATTGCAAATACTTCCGTTGAAGAAGGTACAGTAATTAAAGTTACTTTAGGAGATTAAGTTTGTTAAAAAAATACTGAGATAATAAATCTCAGTATTTTTTAATATATTATTGATTTTGTTGATTAAATATTTCGTCAAACTCTTCACCATCAATTTTTTCTTTTTCTAAAAGAACATTAGCAACTTTAGTTAATTTATCCATGTTTGCTTGTAAAATTTCTGCTGCTTTTTTATACGCAAAATCTATAATACTTTTTACTTCTTCATCAACCAATGCTGCTGTTTCTTCTGAATATTCTTTTGCTTGAGCAAAATCTCTTCCTAAAAATACTTCTTCTTGGTTAGAACCTAAAGTAATAGTTCCTATTTTTTCACTCATACCATATTTTGTAACCATATTTCTAGCAATTTGTGTTGCTCTTTCAATATCATTGCTTGCACCTGTTGAAATATCATCTAATACCAATTTTTCTGCTACCCTACCACCAAGAAGTGATATTATATTTTCTACCATTTCTGTTCTTGACATAAATGATTTGTCCTCTGTTGGACGATACATTGTATATCCTCCAGCCATTCCTCTTGGTATAATAGAAATTTGATGTACTGGATCTTGTGTTGGTAAAAATCTACTTACTACTGCGTGTCCTGCTTCGTGGAAAGCTACTAATTTTTGTTCTTTTTCACTTCTTACTCTTGTTCTCTTTTCAGGTCCCATTGTTACCTTTACCATAGCGTCTTCTACTTCTGTCATTCCTATTTGGCTTAAGTTTCTTCTAGCAGCTAAAAGTGCAGCTTCATTTAAAACATTTTCTAAGTCTGCTCCAGAAAATCCTGAAGTATTTTTTGCTATTGTTTTTAAGTCTACATCATCTGCTAATTTTTTCTTTCTGCTGTGTACTTCTAATATTTGTTCTCTTGCTTTTACATCTGGGTTTGATACTACTATTTGTCTGTCAAATCTTCCTGGTCTTAATAAAGCTTTATCTAAAATGTCTGGTCTGTTAGTTGCTGCTAACACTATAACTCCTTCATTTGCTGAAAATCCATCCATTTCAACTAATAATTGGTTTAATGTTTGTTCTCTTTCATCGTGTCCTCCACCTAGTCCAGCACCTCTTTGACGTCCTACTGCATCTATTTCATCTATAAATATAATACAAGGTGCTTTTTTCTTTGCCTCTTCAAACAAATCTCTAACTCTTGACGCACCAACACCAACAAACATTTCTACAAAGTCTGAACCACTTATAAAAAAGAATGGTACCCCTGCTTCTCCTGCTACTGCTTTTGCTAAAAGAGTTTTTCCTGTTCCAGGATGTCCTACTAATAGAACACCTTTTGGAATTCTTGCACCCATTTCTGTAAATTTTCTAGGATTTTTTAAGAATTCTACTATTTCTTCTAATTCTTCTTTTTCTTCATCTACGCCCGCAACATCGTCAAATGTTACTCTGTTTTTATCTGCTGGGTTAATCATTCTAGCACGGCTTTTTCCAAATGACATTGATTTTCCTGCACCACCGTTGCTTCCACCTTGTGCTCCACCCATAAGTAAAAACCAAAAAATAAAGAATATAATAAGTAACCCAAATGGGGTTAATAAACTTAAAATTAACATCCATATAGATTCTGATTTTTCAGACACTTTAACGGTTCCAGCTCGCATACTTTCATTTAAGCTTTCCATTAAGTTGTCTACACTTGGTATATTTACCTCTTTTGAGAAGTTTTCATTTTTTAATTTTACCTCTGCTTTAACACCATCTGATGATAATGTAATTTCTTTTACTTCTCCTGCTTCAATTTTTGCAATTAATTCAGAATATGCTAATTTATTGTCTGTATTTTCTATAATAGAACTAATTAGTACTACTAAAATAACTCCAATAATTAGCCACATAGCTAATGTTTTTATACTATTTTTCAAAATGTCTCCTCCTTATAATTTACTTGTCTTAATATAACAGACTATAACATATTGTATTTTTAAATTCAAGTGTTTTCACAAAAGTTTCACTTAGCAAATTAGCCTGTATCAACCCTTTTCTTACGGAAGATTAATATTACCCATAAAAAAAATTTTTCCTTTTTTTACAAAAACTTTTATATTTTTATTTGGCATTATGTATTTATTGCCAATATTATTTTGGCAAAGTTTAATAATATCTTCTATATGTATTTTTCCAATTCCTTGTATAGTTCCATTTACTTTATTAATAGTATATAAAATAAGTCTTGATTTTATAACTTTTTGTAATTTATTAAATTTATTTAAATCTAATATAATCTCTTTTTCATTTTCCCCAATTTTTAATTCTTCATACTTTTTACTAATAACTTGTTCAAAATATTCTTCTTCTTCTTTTGCTATATCAGATAATCTATTTAAAGTTTCTAATATATTTGGATTAAATTCTTTTTGTAAGTATGGAATTAAAGAATTTCTTATTTTATTTCTATTATATATATTTTCAAAATTTGTTTTATCAATTTTAGGGTTTAACTTTTGCTTTTCGCAATACTCTTCTATTTCTCCTCTAGTACATTCTATTAATGGTCTAATAAATTCACACCTTTTTGCTTCAATCCCTTTAAGTCCTGAAATTCCGCTTCCTCTTAAAATATTTAGTAATACTGTTTCCGCATTATCATTTAGGTTATGCGCTGTTGCAATTTTGTTTGCATTTTCTTTTTGATATATTTCTTGAAAAAATTCATAGCGAATTTTTCTTCCCATTTCCTCTGTCCCTAGTTTTTTTTCTTTTGCTAAATTAGTAACATCTACTTTTTTTACGTAGCATTTAATATTTTTTTCATTACAATAATTTTGTACATATTCAGTTTCTTCGTCCGCTTCTTTTCTAATCATATGATTAATATGCGCTACAATTATTTCTATTTGCAAATTATTTTTTAAATAATATAAAGAATCTAGCAAACACATTGAATCAGGTCCGCCAGAAACTCCTATTACTATTTTATCTCCTTTTTTTATTAAATTATATTTACTAATTGTATCTAAAACTTTTTGTTCTAACATATTACCTTTCCTTTATTTGGTTTGCTCTCTCTTTTGCATTTAGGTGTATATTGCTATTTTATGTGAGTATATGTCTTTGTTAAAAGCTATGCCAAGCTGAACCTAGTTTCTAATCTCTGTACTTATCTAAATTAGCAAACTTAGTATAATTTCCAAGCCATAAAAGTTCAACTGTTCCTGTAGAACCGGCTCTGTGTTTAGCTAAAATAACCTCAGCAATATTTTTTCTATCAGTATCAGGATTATAATAATCATCACGATACAAAAACATAACAATGTCAGCATCTTGCTCAATAGCACCAGACTCACGTAAATCTGAAAGCATAGGTCTATGATCAGGTCTTTGTTCAACAGACCTAGAAAGTTGTGACAATGCTATAACAGGTACATTTATCTCTTTTGCCAAAATTTTTAAAGAACGACTTATTTCAGAAATTTCTTGCTCACGACTTCCACTTTTACGGCTACTTCCTTGTACTAATTGAATATAGTCAATAACTATCATTCCTATATTTTTTTCTAGTTTTAATTTTCTAGCCTTTGCTCTAATCTCCATTACAGAAATACCTGGTGTATCATCAATATAAATTTGTGCTTGCGATAAATTTCCTGATGCCTCAGCTAACTTTTGCCAATCGTCATCTTCTATTTTTCCTGTTCTAACCTTATTACTATCAACCATTGCCTCACTACACAAAATACGGTTTGTCATTTGCTCTTTTGACATTTCTAAACTAAATATTGCAACAGGAGTATTTGCTCTTACAGCAGCATTTGTAGCCAAGTTTAATGCAAATGCAGACTTACCCATAGCAGGTCTTGCCGCAACAATAACTAAATCTGATTTATGAAGACCAGCTGTTATATAATCTAAATCCGCAAAACCTGTTGGTACACCTGTTATATGTTGTTTTTGATTGTATAATTGTTCTAACTGTGTAAAAGTGTCTACCAAAATATCTTTTATAGAAGCATAACCTTTTTGGTTTCTATCTTGTATAACATCAAATATTCTTCTTTCTGCTGTATCTAGTATGTCTTCAACATCTTGTGTTTGGTCATATCCTAGACTAATTAAATCATTTGCTGTTTTTATTAAGGCTCTTAAAGCTGATTTTTCTTCTATTATTTTTATGTATTGCTCTACATTTGCTGTTGTTGGAACTCTATCAGGAAGTTGTGCTATATATTCTAGTCCACCAACTGCTTCTAATTGCTTCATAGATTGTAATTCTGTTTTTAATGTAATAATATCTACTGGTTCTGCACGATTATATAAACTTAAAATTGCTTCATAAATTATTTTATTATCTTCTCTGTAAAAATCCTCTGGCTTTAATACTTCAACCGCAGACATAATTGCATCTTTATCTATTAACATACTACCTATAACAGCTTGTTCTGCTTCTATATCGTGTGGTGGAATTTTTCCTAGTTCCATTATTTCGCCTCCATTAGTTTTATTTTTACTATTTTTACTGTTGAATTATTTGTACTTTTAAGCTTCCTGTAACACCCTCATACAATTTAATTAAAACAGAAAAACATCCTAGAGTTTTTAATGGTTCTTTTAAATCTATTTTCTTTTTGTCTATTTCTATTTTATATTGTTCCTTCAAGTTATCAGAAATTTCTTTTGAAGTAATAGAACCAAATATTTTTTGATTTTCTCCTGCTTTTACTTTTATTTTTAAAGTAATTTCTTTTAGCTTTTCAGCTATTTTTTTTGCTTCTTCCTTTTCAACTAATTTTTTATATTGATTAGAGTCTTGTTTAGCTTTTAATTTACTCATATTTTCACTATTAGCTTCTAAAGCCATTTTTTTAGGAAGTAAAAAATTTCTTGCATATCCGTCACTTGCATTTATTACTTCGTCTTTTTTTCCTACACCCTTTATATCTTGTAATAAAATTACTTTCATAATTTTTCTCCTTTTTTAAATTTTATAATTATAATATTATTAAAATTGCTGGTTCTTGAAACATTAGTAATATAGTACTTTTTTAGAGCATGGTTTCGTGGGGACCGACAAGTTAGGAGCTGTTGTAGAAATTTCATTGTTGAAATTTCACATACAGATTCTTACGCAGTTGGGGGTTGGAGCGATAAAAAAGTACTATATTACTAATGTAGAATTGGTGCTTATTTTAAGAACTATGCAGAAATTTCAGAAAAATACTCCTCAATTTTTTCTATAAGAATTTTCTTAACTTCTTCTATAGTCATTCCTTCTACTTGCGCTCCAGCTAAAGTAATATGCCCTCCGCCGCCAAGTTTTTCTAAAATAACTTGTACATTTATATCTCCTATAGAACGTCCACTAATACATACTTTTTCTCCTATTTTTCCAATAACAAATGATGCTGTAATATCACTAATAGTTAATAACTCGTCTGCTGCTTTTGCACAGATTATATTAGCATCTTTATCTTCTGCTAAGTAAGTTGATATACCAATAGTATCTTTTACAATTTCTGCATTTTCAACTATTTTAGAAATTTTGTTATAAGTTTTTAAGTCACTTTGGAACCATTTTTTTACTTTTATAATATCAATGCCACATTTTCTTAAATATGCTGCTGCTTCAAATGTTCTAACACCTGTTTTAAATGTAAAGTTCTTTGTATCCATCATAATTCCTGCATATAAAGCTTCAGCTTCTATATTGTTTAATTCTACTTCTTTTTTAGCATACTCTAGTATTTCTGTTACAAGCTCACAAGTTGATGAAGCATATACTTCGTGGAATGTAAGAATTGCTTCTTCAATAAAGTCTGGGCTTTTTCTATGGTGGTCTATTACCACTATTTTACTAGTTTCTTCTAGTAGTTCTGGAACTTCAACATAGTTTCTTTTATGTGTATCCACAACAATTAATAATGTTTCTGGTGTAATTTTTGACAAAGCTTCGGCCTTATTTATAATAGCCTCTTGATACTCTTTTTCTTGTCTAGCTGTTTCAACAAAATTTTCTAAGCTAAGCCCTGTAGAATTGTTTACTATGTATGTTTCTATACCTAAGCTTTTAGCTAAGCGATATAGCCCCATACTTGCACCCATAGAATCAATGTCTCCATTAGTATGTCCCATAATCATAACATTTTTAGATTCTTGCATTAGCTCTTCTAGCGCGTGTGATACTATTCTAGATTTTACCTTTGTTCTTTTTTCTAGTTCCTGTGTTCTACCACCAAAAAATTGGTATTTTCCGTTTTCTCTTACTACAGCTTGGTCTCCACCTCTGCCTAATGCAATATCTAGTCCTGCTTGTGATGATTTATATTTTTCGTAGTTTGAATCTCCTTCTGTTGATACAGAAATACTTAATGTTATTTGCATTTTATCAGTTAATTCTAATTCTTTAATTGTGTCTAATATATTAAATTTCTTTTCTTCTAATTCTTGTAAATATTTCTTTTCAAATATACATACAAATATATCTCTTTCAGATTTTATTACCAATCCTTTAAATGTTGCTGCCCAGTCATAAATTGCTTTATCAATTTGTGCTGTTAAGTTAGGTTTTTCTTCATTAGTAATTCTTTGATTTATTTCTTCAAAGTTGTCTATCATAATTAATCCAACACATATTTGAGAATCATTATATAATTTTGCTAATTCAACATTTTTTGTTTCGTCTAAAAAATATAAAGTAAGCATATAGTCTTCTTTTGTTTTAGTATATTTTCCCTGTATTTCATAAATTTTATTGCCAATTTCTAAATCTTTATGAATACTTTTTTCTGGGTCTTGTTCATTGTTTTCTATTTCTAATTTAATTTGTTTTACTAAATCATTTAAAACACCACTAATATCTGTGTTTGAAAATTCTTTTACAAATTTTGTACTTTTCCACACTATATTTCCATTAGTTTCTATAATAATTAATGGGAATGGTGAATTAATCATTGTATCTTTTGCGGCTTTATCTATGTGTAAATTTAGGTCTTGTAAATGGTCTGATAATTCTGCTCTTCTTTTTTTATTACTCCAATATGTGTAGAATAATATTAATATATATAAAATTACAGAAGGCATAAAATAATGTATGTTTAATACACATATTACAATTAATAAAATTGCAATTAATATTAAATATATTTTGGTTCTTGAAATTAACCCTTCAAATATTTTTTTACTATTATTGTTTTGCATAAAATAACTCCTTTTTTTACGTATACTATTGTACTATTTTTATGCGATTTTGTCAATTATAATAAGCACAAGAAAACGGGAGATTCACAATCTCCCTTGCAGTTTATATATTTAAATTTTTTATTTTTAAAAATATTCTAATCCTTATTTTATAATAATATATTGCATTATTATATTTTGTTTTTTAATTTTTCTATTTCTTCTTTTGATAACTCTGTTATGCTTTGTATATCTCCTATTTTATAGTCTAACTTTAATAACTTTTTAGCTATTTCAATCTTTTCAGCTACTTTGCCTTTAGTTTCTCCCTCTTTTATACCTTCCTTTCTGCCTTCTTGCCTTCCAATGTCTTTTGCACTTTCTATTGCACTTTTTTCATCTCGTATTGCTTTATCTCTTAAATATGCTAGCCTTCTTTCGTATTCGTCCCCTGTTAATATCTCATATTCTTCTGCCGCTTTTTTTATTTCTTTATTTTTTTCCATAGCCTTTTCAACCTCCCCCTGATTTA
>JBJFEZ010000017.1:0-2406 GCA_051891195.1 Clostridia bacterium | reverse complement strand
AAGCAGCAGAAGAATATGAGATATTAACAGGGGACGAATACGAAAGAAGACTAGCTTATTTAAGGGACAAAGCAATACGAGATGAAAAAAGTGCAATAGAAAGTGCAAAAGATTTAGGCAGGCAAGAGGGAAAAACTAAAGTAGCTCAAAAGTTATTAGAACTAGGCTATAAAATAGAAGAAATACAAAAAATAACAGAATTATCAAAAGAAGAAATAGAAAAATTAAAAGATAAAATGTGATATTTCCAATAAATAGAGTATTCAAACATTAAACTTGTAGGGCGTTCATTGAGCGCCCGTTTTTATTATATAGAAAATCGCTAGATTTTTGCTAAACAACAAGGTCAGGTTTCCTTGGACTGTGCAGTTGAGAAGCAACTTGCACAAGTGTGCGTCGAAAGCTTTGATTTCGCTAACGCACACCTTTCTTCTTACTAAATAAATATAAAAAGATAACTGTAAATACAAATGTATTAAAAACAATTTACAAATAAAAAAAAGTAATATATAATTTGGTCAATAGGAGGAACAATAAATGGCAACTATTATAAATGGAAAAGAATTAGCAGCAAAGATAAGAGCAGAGTTAAAACTAGAAGTAGAAGAATTATTAAAAGAGGGAATTCATCCAAAACTTGCAGTAATAATGGTAGGTAATGATAGTGCTTCTGCAGTATATGTACGTAACAAAAGTAAAGCTTGCAATGAGATAGGAATTGAATTTGAAGAATTTTTAATGGAAGAAAATACAACAAGAGAACAATTATTAGAATTAATTGAGCAACTAAATAATAGAAAAGACATTAATGGAATATTATTACAAAGTCCAATTCCAAAACATTTAGATATTAGAGAAGCATTTAATGCTATTAACTATAAAAAAGATGTAGATGGTTTTCATCCAATAAATGTTGGAAAACTAGCTATAGGAGAAGAATGCTTTATATCTTGTACTCCAGCAGGAGTTATTAAAATGCTAGAAGGATACAACATACCTATAGAAGGTAAGCACGCAGTAGTAATTGGAAGAAGCAATATAGTGGGAAAACCATTATCACAATGTTTATTAAACAAAAATGCAACTGTAACTATTTGTCATTCTAAAACAAAAAATTTAGAAGAAGTTACAAAACAAGCAGATATTTTAGTAGCAGCTATTGGAAAACCAAAGTTTGTAACTGCAAATATGGTAAAAGAAGGAGCTGTGGTAATTGATGTTGGTATAAATAGAACAGAAGAAGGAAAACTAGCTGGAGATGTAGACTACGAAAATGTAGAGCCAAAAGCATCATATATTACACCTGTACCAGGTGGAGTAGGACCAATGACAATAGCTATGCTTATGACAAATGTTGTTAAGGCTGCTAAAATTTTAAATAACAAATAAAAGAAAAAGGGGAAGATAAAATTTGGGGCTTGATTAGGAGGTTATCTATGAAAACTATTTATCAAGCTCAAAAAGAATATCCACAAAAATTAAACAAAATATATGCTCCACCATCAAAACTATATGTTTTTGGTGATGAAGCTATTTTAAACAAGCCATCCATTGCCATAATTGGTTGTAGACAAGCCAGTGAATATGGGAAAAGGATAGCTTTTAAATTTGCCTATGAATTAGCACAAAAAGGCATTATAATAATTAGCGGGTTAGCAAAAGGAATAGACACTTATGCACATTTAGGAGCAGTAAAGGCACAAGGAAAAACTATTGCAGTATTAGGAAGCGGGGTTGCACATATTTATCCAGAAGAAAATAAAAATCTTTGTAAAGAAATAATAAAAACAGGTGGTGCAATAATTACAGAATATGAAAAAGAAATGAAACCGCTAAAAATGAATTTCCCAATTAGAAATAGAATTATTAGTGGATTATCTAATGGGGTGTTAGTAGTAGAAGCTAAGCAAAGAAGCGGAACTTTAATAACAGTAGATTATGCACTAGAACAAGGTAAAGATGTATTTGTAATACCGGGAAATATTACAAACCAAAACTCATATGGAACAAATGAGTTAATAAAACAAGGTGCAATTCCAGTTACAAATGTAAAAGATATTTTGACTTGTATGCTCTAAACTAACATATTTATAGACTTATATACTAGTAGACTGTGAATTGTAACCATATTACAATTATATTACAACTATATTGTAAGTGTAAAATTAATGTAGGCAAAAAATAAAAATTTTGTCTACATTTTTTAAATTAAATATTGAAAAAACATAGATAATCCAATACAATGTGAATTGCTAAAGACACAAAAGAAAGGATAATATCTATGTTTGAGGAAATTGTAACAAATAATGAAGTAAAATTCAATGATTTAGAGAAAAAAATATTTAAATTCGTGTAGGTTTGTCAAACATATGTCACACTTTCTTACAAATATCTATTATTGAAATA